>JAAUTT010000392.1 GCA_012031335.1 Bacteroidales bacterium
ATAGTTGACGAAGATGTATAAGCCAGGATTTGATTAAAAGGAATAAGAAAATGCTGTAATTATTTTACATTAATTTCTGTTTGAATTAATGTAATAACCTGAGGTATTTGTGGGAAATAAAAAATTAAGGAAAAATCTATGCCTTCCGTCGTCTTAGCCGTTGGACCAGACCAGATAAGTTAAAGAGAAAATATCAATATACTTGTTTTTTTATCCTTTTGCTGCTTCCGCAAGTTTTAGTATATGCGCAGGACTGGTACCACAACAACCACCAATAACATTCGCTCCTGCATCCATTAATCCTTTAAAATTAGCAGCCATCATATCGGGATTCTCAGGAAAAACAGTTTTGCCATCCTCATAATGAGGTAAACCAGCATTTGCATGAATTACAATGGGAATATAACTATCAAGGGCTCTTATTTGTTTCGTGATATCAATCATTCCGAGCATTCCGTTTCCACAATTAGCTCCCATAGCATCCACATTTACTGTGTTAAGCTCTTCGACCATTTGTTGCACAGAAACCCCCATCATGGTAACATAGGTATCATCAGCAATTTTGTCGAAAGTCATAGTACAAACAACTTCACACCCAGTATTTTCCTTTGCTGCTTTTATGGCAATTTTAGCTTCTTCGATATCAGTCATCGTTTCCACAAGTATCACATCGGCTCCACCATCAGCCAAAGCCATAGACTGAATTTTAAAACATTCGTAAAGCTCTTCTTCAGTAACTTCTCCCGTTATCAAAAACTTACCTGTTGGCCCAATGGACGCAAGCACGATAAGCTCACTTCCGGCTACCTTGCGCGATATAGCTGCTGCAGCCTTATTCAGCTCATAGCAACGGTTTTCCAGGCCATAATTCTTAAGTTTTAAAGTGTTACCTCCAAAGCTGTTGGTTTTAACAATCCGGGCTCCGGCATCCTTGTAACTTTGTGCAATCTCTGCAACCTTTTCGGGATAAAGAATATTCCATAATTCAGGGCATTCGCCGGGTTTTAATCCTTTCGCCAATCAGGAATGTTCCCCAGGCACCATCAGAAATGATACAGGATTGTTTCTTTATTTCTTCTTTAAGAGATTGCATGGATATTTGTTTTGTAGTTTTGTAAAGTTAAAGATACAAATTGAACCGAAGTTTTAGTTAATTTATTAAAACCCGAAAATATGAAAAAAGTCCTTCTTTTCCTTCCAACAGGTTTTGAAATCATACGAAGCCAGTGTTTTTATTGATGTTATTGGTTGGAATTTAATTGATGGAGACGGCAAAACCCAACTGTTTACTGGTGGTTTTACAAAGGAAGTGGCAAGTAGCTTTAATCAGAAATTTGTTGTCGACTTTCTGCTTCCTGAAATTAATGTAGCTGACTTTGATGCTTTGGCTCTTCCGGGTGGCTTTGAGGAATTCAACTTTTATGATGAAGCTTACCATGAAGCGTTTCTGGATCTTATCCGTCAATTTAACGATTTGAATAAAATTATCGCAACTATATGTGTTGGGGCATTACCACTAGGTAAAAGCGGGATTCTGAAAGGACGCAGTGCAACTACTTACAATAAAAAACCGATACGTCAGGAAACACTTCGCAGTTTTGGGGCAAGTGTAAAGAACCAACCTGTTGTAACCGACCATAATATTATTACATGCTGGAATCCATCTACAGCGATAGATGTAGCTTTTATATTACTTGAAAAATTAACCTCAAAAAAACAGGCAAACTATATAAGAGAAATTATGGGGTTCGAAGGAAAATAAGGCTGATTTAATTCAGTTTTCCTATCACAACTGGCAGTAACTGGCTTACCCAAAGAGAATATTGGTTTGCCGATGGATGAAGATGATCGCCGGCAACTAGTTCGGGTTCCGTTATTCCTCTTCGGCTGAGTGGGGTTATATCTACATAACTTACATTATAAGCCAAAGCTATATTTCTGTTTTCTGAATTGAATTCATCAATTTTTGCTGATATGTATTTTTGATTTCCAAGCCCAAATGGGGTATAACCATAATCGGGTATCGACAATACAATTACCCTGGAATTTTCCCCATTAACCTGCGAGGTACTTTTTTTCAACAAAGTTTCGAATTCCTGTTTATATACATGCACACTCAAACCCTGATATTGATTATTAACACCAATTAATAAAAAGCCAGGGAATAGGATCCCGGGTCTTTTAACTGACTCGCCGCCTGTATAAGGTTACCTGTTGTCCAGCCGGTTTGTGCAATGATAGTAAGCTTTTCAACAAAATACCCCTTCGTGGAAAGTTCCCTGGCTAACTGAGCAGGCCAACGTTTATCGGCATCAACGGATTGACCAATTGTATATGAATCGCCCAAAGCCAAAATTGAAACAGTATCTCCTTCAGGTATTTTTATTACAGGAGGAACTTTAATCGCGGGTGAAATACTATCGGGTTTTGGCTTTAAACCTGAAATCGGCAAAGTCTCTCCTTCGGAGCAGGAGAGGCAAAAAACAACAGAATGATAAAAGCAATAAGTGGTTTCATTTCATTTCTATTTGCTTTTTCATAAACAAACGGAAATGCCTAAGGTTTGAATTTAAGTCAAACCTTGGCCGTTATACCAAATACTACTCTCCAAATTTAAAAAAAGACGAGCGCTCATGATTTCGGTACTAGGATTTGGGAAATATTCATTTTTCCAACCTTGCGGACCTGAAGTTTCAGGTTTTGAAAATTTAGTGCCAATAGGACTTATAGCGTGCAATATAGAAATATCACCATCTGGAAAAGGTGGCGTTACACTACCTGCGGCATGTTTAGGGGATTGTGGCGTAAACAGATGCAAGTAAAGGTCTTCGGAGGCACTCAATATTTTAAAAGGCAATTCTTTGGTTTGTATCTCAACAGCATAAAAATTAGAATAATATCCTTTAAACTCAGGATATTCCCAGCTTTCGCCGGTTACGGTGTTGTTATATGGCTTGGTGTGCAGCCCAAACAAAGGTCCCCTGGTACGGTTTTTCCATACTCTGTAAGGACCGTTTGCCAGCAAAGAAGCTCCTGTTACCAAGGTTTCGGGGTATTTAAAAGTAATACCCCAATAATCGGAAGTTCCGTAAGGACGGTAATTGTAATCAAGCTGTATCCAGCCATTGGCAAGTATAGTCCATTTCATGCCGCACTTATTTTTCTCCTCATAAACAGCTTCAATTATTGTATTTTGCCCTTCCTGGTAATACAAAAGTTCTTTAAATTTGGCATTCCAGCCGGCAAATGCCGGACCATTTCCCAACGAAAGCGTTTTACCGGAAGCTGTTACACCGGATAAATATCCTGTATTTTTATCGAACGAATAACTATAATCACCCGACTTAACTATCAATTTATCCTTTTCTGAAATAACATCCGCCATTACACCTTTAGTATTCACATTTCGCTGAGCAAAGTGCGCAGGTAAAGATATATTCCAGGTCCAGTTATTGATATTGCGTCCATGCGGATCGATGGCTGAAATAAATAGCACATCATAATCTTTCCAACCGGCAGGCAGTGTAAGTTTCATTTTCCCTTTTTCCCCGGGTTCCAGATTCAGAGCAGAAACCTGTACCGGAATTTGTTCCAGTTTAAATGCGGGAAAAGTACCGGTGAATTCTGAAGTTCTACATAAAATTTGCACTGGTTTAGATTTGTATAGT
The DNA here is from genome assembly GCA_012031335.1 of Bacteroidales bacterium. Next base: position 3,669 of record JAAUTT010000392.1, read on the forward strand.
TAAACCTGTTAATAATGGTAAGTACCCCATCGAAAGCAGGAGTAATATATTTTTTTTCAAACTGTACAGGCGACCAAATATCCTTAATAGTAAAAAAACTACCCTCTTTTTCGCGGTAAGGCCCTACAATACCATCGGGAGCATTATTCTTCCATACATCAATGGAATCACTCAAATCGCGTCGTACAATACCTTCATCAGCAAAAACCCACAGAAAACCACCCGCCGAGAGAGGGTTTGAAATCATCAGGTTCCAGTAGTCGTCTAATCCCGCTCCGTGTCCACCATCGAAAAGTCCATGAAGAAATTCAGTAGGGAAAAAAATATCGGTACCGTTAAAACATTCCTTAGTACCATAATTATAATGAATATAGTGGTGAGTATTCATTCCGTTTAATGTTGCCCACGGTTCGATTACTTTTCTTTTCTGAGGATCGTACAAGGCATACTCCTTTCTAAGTTCAGGGTTAAATCCTCCTTCGTTACCATTATCCCATAACACAATACTTGGGTGATTAACGTCACGGGTAACTGTTTCTTTCACTATTTTCTTTCCCGTTTTGGTATTATAAGGAGGATACTGCCAACCGGCTATTTCATCGAGTACGAAAAGGCCGATGGAATCGCAAACATCCAGAAAATGCTGATCGGGTGGATAATGGCTCATCCGTACTGCGTTCATATTCATCTCCTTCATCAAATTAACATCCTGGATGCTCAGCGCTTTACTTGTTGTTCTGCCTGAAGATGGCCAGAAACTATGTCGGCAAACCCCTCTGAACATAACCTTTGAGCCATTTACATATATCCCGTCGCGCTCCTTTACTTCCACCGTACGAAAACCAAAACGTTGTTTCACCTGGTGCACAATTCCTGCGGCATCTTTTAGGCTGATAACTGCTGTATATAAATTTGGGAACTCGGGACTCCAGGTAGAAACATCCTTAAAAGAACCTTTTAATGTTATCATTTCCTGATTTGGAGACGTAGTAGCAGTAATTCCGCTTCCAACTTGATTGCCTTCAGAATCAGTAATTATAGCAACCATTTCATTTTTCCCTTTATTTCCTGCAAGATAAACATCCATGGAAAATTCTCCGTTTGCCTCAGCATTAATAGCCAGTCTATCAATATGCTGCCGTGGCAATGCCTCCAGGTAAACGGGTCTGAAAATTCCACCAAAAACCCAATAATCAGCTGTTCTTTCAGCCTCATTAACACTTGAATCGGCCGACATTTTATTTACGGTAACTTCCAGCTGGTTTTCACTACCAAACTTTAATAAACGTGAGATATCGTACTTAAATCTGTAGAAAGCTCCCTGGTGCGTTTCTCCAGCGCTTTTACCATTGATGGTTACTTTGGTATCGGTCATGGATCCTTCGAAAACAATATTTACTGTTTTGTTTTTCCATGTTGCCGGAACCTGGAATTTATAACGGTATATGCCCTGTTCATCAGCCAGGGGTTTATCGTGACCATAATTATAAGTTCCGAACCCCTGAAGTTCCCAGTTCGAAGGGACTTCAATTTTACTCCATTTACCACTGTTCCGGCCTTTGTACAAAAAAATCCCAGCTAACAGTTTTGTCGTTTCCGGTTCCCGATAAATATTTTATATCAGTATTCTGAGAACTAAGATT
>JAAUTT010000393.1 GCA_012031335.1 Bacteroidales bacterium
AGCACCGATCTGTGTGACATATTCGGCCTTACCCATTGCCAGCGGAAACAAGGCAATAATGGTTGTAATAGAAGTTATGAGGATAGGACGAACACGGGCCAGTCCAGCCATCATTAGCGAGCGCGCAGGTCGGTAACCTCTTCGTTGCAGTACCTGCGAATAGTCGATCAGGATGATTCCGTTGTTGACAACAATACCTATTAATATGATAAAACCAGTGAATACATTGGCATTCATAATGGAATTTCCCGTAAGTATAAGTGCCATGATGGATCCTATTCCGGCAAGAGGAATGGAGAACATAAGCACCAGCGGAGTGGCAAACGACTCGAAGACGGAAGCCAATATCATATATATTAGCAGAATGGCTGCAGGAATCAGAAACAGAAAGTCGCTCAGGTCCTGTGTTTCGTGTTCGACAACCTTGCTGATCCCGGAAGGTGAACTGATGCCTTGTACCAGGTTATCGACTTCGAGACGGGCAGCCGTTTGGAGATCCTTATCGTCGTTTACTTCGCTGATAAAAGCATATACCACTTCCAGCTGTTTTTCCTGGTTGATACGTTTGATAGAAGTAGCCCCTTCGTTGAAATTAAAAGCCGATATATTCTGAAGCTCGAATTGGGTGTTACTTCCTCCTTTTACCGGTAATTTTTTTAAGTCGTTCAGGTTGCGGTTTTTCTCCTCTTCCTGGATATTTGTAATAATCTGTATATCGTATTCGTCGCTACCCTGTTTGAATTTGGCACCACTCGAAAATTCTCTGGGAAAAGAATTCAGTTCCGAAAGCACCGTATTGGCCGGAATGTTATATACCGCCATCATCTGCTTGTCGAAATTGAGCAATACTTCGGGCCGGCCGAGGGAACGTTCACATTCACATATTCGACCGATGATTGCTGTGAAAGATAATATTTCACCAGGTTAGCCTGACTGAGTATCTGTTCGTAATTTTCGCCCTTGATAATTACTTTTTCCTCCTGCTTGCCAAATCCCATCATTCCCTCGAAGTTCATGTCATCTCCACCGCCACTTTCACCACCAAAGCGCCGCGAAGATACAGGCGGATCCCAGCTGAAAACAGCAGGTTCCATGCCTTCGAGTGTGTTTAATATTTCCTGTTTTACTTTGGGAATGGAAAAGTTTCTTACTTTCTTATACTCCTTTACAAGACTTACGGTAATCACAGCCTCTTCTTCATAAATCTGGCTCAGAATTTCCTTTTTCTCCTTGATCCTGGCCAGCCTCTTTTCTACTTCGGCCACAAGCAGATCGGTGTTTTCGAGTGTGGTACCTCCTGGCATGGTAACATATAAAGTAAGATTCACCAGTTCGGGTTCCTCGAGTTTGATCATGCTAATGCCCAGACTAATCAGCAGCGAAAGAAAGAATATACCGAAAGCCCCCATAACCGTGCGGGCAGGGTATCGCATACACGATTTCAGTAAAACCATGTATATCTGGATAAGCCGGTTGTGGTACGAAATACGTTCGAAGCTTATATTCCGGCTCCGCACCTGAAGTTTCAGAAATGTATGGGTGATCATGGGAACTAACAGCAGCGCTACAACCAGCGAAATCATCAGGGTTGAAATAATGGAAACACCTACATGCTTACCCATGATTCCCACCAGAAAATTTTCGGAGAAGGCAAAAGGGAGAAAAACCATAGCCGTTGTAAGTGTAGCAGCAACGATGGAGCGCCATACCTCCTTTACGCCCTGTTTTACTGCCTGGTCGATATCTTTGGTGCGACCCGCCAAACGATATATGTTTTCCATTACCACCACGCTGTTGTCGAGCAGCATGCCAATAGCCAGGGCCATTCCCAAAAGAGTAAGGCTATTGATTGAAACACCAAAGGCATAGAAAAAATTGAAGGCTGTATATACCGAAATTGGAATAGCCAAACCGATGGCTACCACCAAGCGAATGTTTTTCAGGAAGATCCAGAGTATAAAAATAGCCAGTAACCCGCCCACCAGGGCAAGCTGAATAATCAGGCTGATATTCTTTTCCATGGTTTCGGCCGAATTGTTCTGGATCACAATTTCCACATCCTTTTGTTTCAGCTCCTTATTGAGCACCGCTATCTCGTCTTTCACCCTGTTGGCCAGATCGATCATATTCGACTGGGTATCGCGGGTGAGCTGCATGGTAACAGCCTCCTTCCCGTCGACACGGCTGTAGGAATCCTGCTCTTTTACTCCGAAGCGGATTTCGGCTACATCCTTTAGTTTAACGGTGCCCTGTTCGCGAACTACAAGTTCTCTTATTTCTTCAATTTGTGAATAGTCGGAAGTTACATTTACAAAAACATACTGGTTATTATGATTGACTTTCCCGGCGAAAGTCCTTGCGCGGGAATTATTACCGAGGACACTTCTGATTTCGGCAGGTGTTATGCCATAAGCCTTACAAACATCCTCACGCAGGTGAATCTCGACCGATTTCTCCCTGCCACCGAAAACAGCCACATTTGCTATGCCATTCACATTCTGCATGCGGTTTACAACATCGCGGTTCACAACCTGCCGCACCCTGTCGGCTCCGCCACTGCCCTTTATCTGAAAGGGTCATCAGGCTTGTTGTTGAGTTGCTCAATATCAAATTTAAAAACCTGAACTATAAATTCTTCAGGGATATTCTTCCGTACTTCGTCAATTTTTTCCTGTAGCTTGAGGTAGGCAAATTTGATATTGGTACCCGGAGTGTAGGAAATCTGAATCATTCCTTGTTGCTGTGCGGCGGTCGATTCAATTTTATCCACACCCTTTAATGTGCCAATGGCACCTTCGAGTGGAATAATGGCCTGATTCTCCATATAGCGGGGGTCGACTTCCAGGCTTGTGTAAACCTGAACGAAGAGGTAAGGAATCTGTACCCCCGGATAAAGCTCTACCGGCAGCTGGCGGTATGAGAAAACCCCCAGCATGGTAACCGCTGCGAACAGCATGGAGATGAGTACTTTCCTGTTAATGATAAAATCCATAAGTTCAGGCTTCAGCAATTTCGTTTTTCATCGGCTTTTTACGGTCGAAAATATAGTAAACACAAGGTATTACCACCAGCGACATAATGGTGGAAGTAGTTAAACCGGTTATTACGGCAACAGCCATCGGTGAACGAAGAGCTGCCCCTTCCCCAAACCAGTGTAAGAGGCACCAACCCCAGGATATTAGTTAAACTGGTAATTAGTATTGGCCTGATACGGTTTTGTGCTGCATTAACAATCGCATCCTTCAATTTAAGTCCCTGTGCTTTAAACTGGTTGATGGCATCAACAAGCAGAATGGAGTTGTTAACTGCAATACCGGCAAGCATAATAATCCCGATATAAGCCATAATATTAAGAGGCTTGTCAAGGAGAAAAAATGCCCAAATAGTGCCAGCCCCAGCAAAGGGAATTGTAAGTAACACTGTAAACGGGTGGATAAGAGATTCGAATTGGGATGCCATCACCATATACACCAGAATAACAGAAAGAATTAGCGCAAACCCAAGACTCGACATAGCCTCCGAACGCTTTTGTTCCTCGCCTGTGACATCTATCTGGTATTCGACTGGAACAACAATTGTTTGTAATTGAGTGCGTACCTTGGCTATTACCTTATCAAAAGCAATATCTCCCCCAAAATCGGCTGTTACAGTGCCAATCCTGTTCTGATTATGACGCAGAAGCTGTTTGGGAGAATTACTCTGGACTATTTTGGCAACCTCATAAAGAGGCACCTCCTGAGTGCCGCTTTTCAGCATAACCGAATTGAACTGCGACAGGGTGAGCTCGGGAAGACGAACGGTAATATCGTTCATTTCCCCTGCGTTATCGAACTTGCCGGCACTTTTTCCCATCAACATATCTTTGAGCTGTGTGGCAATATTATCGGGGGTTAAGTTATACATAGCAGCCTTAAAACGGTCTATCCTTACATCTATCTCCGGAGCTCCGGCTTCGATACTAGTTTTAAGATTATACAGTTCGGGGACTTCTGTAAGCTTCTGTTTGATTTCGGCGGTTAGCTGATCGAGCACTTCCAGGCTCTTTCCCTTTACCTCAACGGTAAGCGGTGGTTCATCGGTACCCATGGTGGATTGCAGCGCTGTTTCGTTTCTGACAATGTTAATTTCCGCATCGGGCATACCGGCAATTAAGCTATTAACGCTGTTGATGAGTTTCTCCGACTCTTTAACTGCATTTTCCTTTAGTCTGATCTTTATAACGGCGGTATTCTCGTTCTGGAAAACCGATTTTTCGGTGGCCGAACTTTCATCGGGTCCCGACTGACTGTATACTATCTCTGCTTTATCTCCCAGTATTTCCTGCAACATAAATTCCAGATTCTTCACGGTACCGTCGGTACGTTGCAGCATGGTGCCTTCCTTTAGTTTAATTTCCAGGCTGAATTCACTGGTGCCGCTCTTGGGTATGAACTCACTCCCAACATAAGGAATAATCAATGCTGTAACCGCTACCAGGATGAATGCCAGGGTGACCACCAGAAATCGTTTTTCGAGAATACGTTCAACCAGTTTCCATACCATTCAAAATGCAACGATTTGGTTATTGTAAGTTTACGTTTGGCGTACACCGCGTGGTATAACATGGGGATAACCACTATGGCCACAATGGTGGATGCCACCAGGGAGTATGTAACCGTCCAGGCCTGATCTTTGAATAAGGCACCCGAAGCTCCGTGGAGATAGACAATAGGAAGAAAAACTACGATACAGGTAAGCGTCGACGAAATGATAGCCCCGCCCACTTCGGTGGTGCCTTTTATGGCGGAATCGAATACCGAGTGTCCCAGTTCGCGGTTTCGAAAAATATTCTCCATCACCACAATAGCATTATCCATAAGCATACCCACTCCCAGAGCAAGGCCGCCCAGAGTCATGATATTTAAAGTTAACCCATTAAAATACATTAGGTTGAAGGTGGCTACAACTGAGATTGGGATGGTGAAGCTGATGATACTTGTAATACCGATGTGCCGTAAAAAAATAAAAAGCACCAGTATAGAAATGATGGCACCTGCCAGCGCAGAAGTTTTGAGTTCGGAGATAGAATTACGTATAAACTGTCCCTGGTTCTGGATTACTGTAAATTCGTAGCCAGGTAAAGCCTTACTGATGGTTTCGAACGATTTGTCGAGCTGTTCAACGGCTTTTACTGTGTTGTAGCTTGTTTCTTTGTAGATGGCGAGCCCCATGCAACGGCGGCCGTTAACCCTTACAATATTATCGGGTTTTTTATTTACAAACTAACTTTGGCCACTTCCCTGAGAAAACGGGCACCTTTCGGTAT
>JAAUTT010000394.1 GCA_012031335.1 Bacteroidales bacterium
CGGTCGCAGGTTTGTGTATGTAGCATATGGTCTGTGACCTGCTATATTCCAATCATCTTCAAAGCCTTCCATTTTATACATAAATGTGCATCGCTCCGGCATATCAAATCGTAAAGCAGCAAATTCAAATGTGAAAACTTTATGTCGGTGATCGAGTAAAAGTTTATCGGTATATGTAATATTTTTTGGCAGATATAAATGATCCCCATCTTCTATTATTCTTTTTGATGCTGTATCTACTTTGTTTTCCACTTATGATAAGGCAAAACTTCAACTTTTTTATTGAATATCTGCAATCCGGTTATGGATATTCTGGGTGGAACCGGGTCTGTTTTTATTTCTTTAGGGTAAAAAGCTGTAATACCATTGATGCCACCAAAATACATTTTACCATTACGTGCTTTCAGAAATGAATTGGAGTTGAACTCACTCCCCTGTAATCCGTCATTGGCGTAGTAGTTGGTAAATTTCACCTTATCAGGATCAAAACATGAAATACCTTTATTTGTGCTAATCCACAATCGCTTGTTTTCGTCTTCGAGTATCCCGTAAATTACATTGTTTATGAGCCCGTCTTTTTCGACCCAATATCTGAATGTTTTGTTTTTTTTATCAAATAAGGCAAGTCCTCCACCGTGTGTACCTATCCAGATGTTTTTTCTGCTGTCTTCGAAAATGCATCCGGCCTTATCCGCAAGAATACCATTACCACCTTTCTTTTTCGAAATGTTAATGCGTCATACTGCTGTTAAGCGGATTTAACACACTTATTGCTCCATCAGTGGAAATCCAGTAGTTTCCATCTGAAGTTTGCCGGACATATCGTACACTGTTATTTCGTAAACTGTTGGTTTTATTGGCTTTATAACTGTAATTTTTTACCTTAAATGTGCTCAGGTCCATAATGTCAAATCCACGGTCGGGATAAGTAATAATAAGATTACCAGACTTGTCCAGGTTAAACGAAAGCACAAAGTTGCTGGAAATATAATTTTTGTATTCCGGTTTATTCAGGTAATGAACCATTTTCCCTGTGTTAATGTCCATTGAAATAACTCCCTGTCCCATTGTTCCAATCCACACCCTGTTATTTTTATCGCATATAACGGATATTACTGTAAAGTTGCTGGTACCAATTAACGATGCAATTTTTTCCTTAAAATGGATCACTTCACCAGTGGCAGGATCATAACAATCGAGTCCGTCCTGAAAAAGGGCGAGCCAGAGTTTTCCCAGGGAGTCTTCGGATATAGCCCAACTGGAATTGCCCGACAGAGTATTTTTATTTTCGGGAATACTGCGTATCAAATCGAATTTCTTCTGATGTGGTGCGTACATCAATACTCCACCGCCATATGTGCCAAACCATATATTATCATGGTGGTCCTTAAAAGGATAATAAACTAATTCAAGAGGGAAATTGCCATATTCCTTTTCATTTTTCTGAGCTAACACCAGTTTTTGGGCTATAGAATCCAGATAACTCAAATGAGAGCCTTCGTTCTGTAAGGGCAGGTCCAGTGTCCATATACGGCCTGTTTTATCCTCAAAAATAGAGAAGATGGTTGGGTTTTCATGAGGTTGCAAATCCTGAATTATGCGGGTAAATTTATCTGATCCCGGTATATACCTGTTTAAACCTTTGGTTGTTCTTACCCAAATATTTCCTTTCTTATCCTCATAAAACGATCGTATATTATTGGAGGAAATAGTTGATTTGTCGGTGGGATTATGGAGAAAAACTTTCAATTTCAACGACTTTGTATCAAGTGTAACAAACCTCTTTGTGTACAAACCCATAAATTGTTGTTTTTATCGGTTTGTGCAAAAGCAAAAAGTCCACGTTTTCGGCGAGCCAGGTAGCTTTCGTCGGATGTACCCAAAAGACCGGTATAGGAAAAAATTTTATAATAGTTATCAGGATTTCTGAATCCTATAATTTCTTCTTCTGAGACCACCCAAATGTCATTTCCGTCAGTTTTAACAGCCTGGATGGAGCGAATATTGCTTTTTTCATCAGCAAAATGCTCTTTTAAAATGCTATTGTTATTATTATTCCATATTAATAAGCCTTTATTAGAACCAATCCATATATTATTGTTTTTATCTTCATGAAAATGCCTGAATATTCTTGGATCAGAAGCATCTGAAATTAATATAAACAGGCTGTGCTTCGAGTGTCTTTTTATTTAAACGGAAAAGACCTCTGTCGGAGGATATCCATATAAATCCGGATTGTCCTGAGTTATAAAAAAAATCCATTGAAAGGGGAGAGTTTATTCTTACCTTTTTCTTCGGGAATAATATGGCGGAACTGTTCATATTTGGGACTGAAAATATTGATGTTTCTGTCACCGGTTACAATCCAAAGATCGTTATCCTTATCTTCGATATAAATACGTTCAATCCAGTTATCCGATATGCTCGACGAATCCGCAGGATCGTATCGGTAAATTTTAAAATTATATCCGTCGAACTTATTCAGTCCGTCTTCTGTTCCAAGCCATAGAAAGTTTTTACTATCCTGAAATACACTTATAACCACACTTTGCGATAAACCCTCGGCATTACTGTATTGCCTGAAAGTTGGTATAAATTCCTGACCCGTTGTGCGGCTACAAATGCTTATAAAAAATATTATCCCAACCCACAAATTGAAAATCTTCCCCATATATTCAGATTATGGCAAAAAATAAAGCAAATTCCAAAAATATCCTATTGAAATCGATAAAATGATGATTCCTATCTGCAATTTACTTAAAACATCCGCTCAAATACTTTCAAGGTAGAAATCTATACTTTATAGCTGTTTTCCTCATGTTTTAACGGTCAATAAAGAACCTGAAGGTGTTTTTAACCAACATACCGATTAGTAATTCTAGTTTATAGATTGCTTTTGACGCTGCGATTGATCTGAACTAATTTTATATCAAATTATAAATTATAGGAGGAAAAAACCATGAAAACTTTATTAATAAGCTTTGTAATGTTGCTTGCAGCATTTTCTCTTTCGGCAAACCTGCCATCGTCTCCCGATGATTATGTGAAAACCAAGAAAGATGTTATTTATTATTCCAAATTAACATTTGGTCCTACTAAAGCCCGCCTGATTCTTGATAACGGCAATAAAGTAACATTGATGAACAATGAACTAATTGCATACAAAAGGATGGTAAACTTTATGAAAAGTTACCACTTTATGTAAATAATAAAAACACCAAACGTGAGGTGTTTATGGAAGTCCTGAAAATATACAAACGGAATGAAACTTTATCGTTATCATACTTATCAGGATGATACAAGTTCTCCATATGGGGTTGGAACTTCAAAGCCGGTTGATAAATTTTATGTTTTCAAAAACGGAAACTATCATCTTCAGATCAACGAGACGAATTATAAAACAGTTTTTGGCTTCTTTGGGATTGATGCCAAAATGGTTGAGTAATTTGAAAACAAAAAGGGAATCAATCAGTTTATTTTGTAATACATAAAAGTATTAACGTTAGTTGAAGTTAGGCAAAAGAAGGATTTAAATATGGAAACAATTACAGGATTTGTACCATCAAAAATATCCATTCCGACCTCGAAAGGGGCAGAGTTCATTGATATTAAAGAAATAGTTAGAATTGAAGCCGATCGCAGTTACAGTATGATTTATTTGTTAAATGGCCGCAGATTAATGGTGTCGAGGTGCCTGAACGAATATGATTCTATGCTGGGTGATCGCAATTTTTTCCGGATACATAATTCCCATCTTATCAATCTGGAACATGTAAGGGTTTATGTAAGAGGAGATGGCGGTTACATCGAAATGAACGATAACTCGGTTGTTCCCATTGCACGACAACGTAAGGATGCCTTTTTAGAGAATATGCATGGGTTATGTCTTTAATTTTCTTAACCGATAAATAAAAAAACCTGGCAATTGTCATGTTTTTTTTTATAATATTGATAATCTTTATTTTAATACTTTTAAAGCCTCAACAATATTATTTTCTATTCTTTGCTGTATGTTTTCAACCGGTGCCCTGTTAAATTTATCTCCGGTAATACTTTCAAACAGTTCGATATATCTTTCGGTAATATCGCTTACAAAGGAATCGGGCATCTGAGGCATTACCTGCCCTTCTTTACCTTGGAAATTATGCTCAATTAGCCATTGTCGAACAAATTCTTTCGAAAGTTGCTTTTGAGCTTCGTTCTTTGATAATCTTTCCTCGTAGCCTTCGGCATAAAAGTAACGGGAAGAGTCGGGTGTATGAATTTCATCAATCAGGTATATTTTACCATCTTTTTTGCCAAATTCATATTTGGTATCTACAAGAATCAATCCTTTTTCGGCGGCAATTTGAGTTCCCTTCTCAAAGATACTGTAGGTGTATTTTTCAAGTAATTCGTAATCTTCCCTGGAAACCAGTCCCTGCGAAATTATTTCTTCCCGGGAGATATCAAGGTCGTGACCTTCATCAGCTTTGGTGGTGGGAGTAATAATTGGTTTGGGGAATCTTTCATTTTCGCGCATACCTTCTGGTAGAGCAATGCCGCATAAAGTGCGTTTCCCCGATTTATATTCCCTCCAGGCATGCCCTGTAAGGTAGCCGCGTATTACCATTTCGACTTTGAAAGGAACCACTCTGTGACCAATAGTAACCATGGGATCAGGCGTTGAAATTTTCCAGTTCGGTACTATGCTTGATGTTGCATCCAGAAATTTGGCAGCAATCTGATTCAACACTTGTCCTTTATATGGAATTCCTTTCGGTAATACAACATCGAAGGCCGAAATACGATCGGTTACTACCATTACCAGGTATTTATCGTCGATATTGTAAACATCGCGCACCTTGCCAACATACAAATTCTTTTGTCCGGGCAGGTTAAAATTGGTCTTTGTTATTGCTTGTGTCATATGGATGAATTTTTATCGCTGTTATTTACATTTTGATACGCTTCAATTATATCTTTTACCAATCGGTGACGGACTATATCTCGATTATCGAAAAAGATCATAGAAATACCCTGTACCTCTTTAAGAATTTTCAGCGCATAAACCAGTCCTGATGTTTCTTTGGCCGGAAGGTCTATCTGAGTTACATCTCCGGTTACGATAAACTTGGCATTGGGTCCCATTCGTGTAAGAAACATCTTTAACTGGTTAACAGTTGCATTTTGTGCTTCATCGAGGATCACAAAAGCATTGTCGAGTGTACGTCCACGCATAAAGGCAAGCGGTGCAATCTGCACGGTACCATCTTCAATAAGCGCTTTCCAGTTTTTAGGAGGAATCATGTCGTGAAAGAGC
>JAAUTT010000395.1 GCA_012031335.1 Bacteroidales bacterium
ATTTCCACTGATTATTAATGTGTCGTTTAAAAATGAAAATTAAATATTTCTGTTGTATCGACACATGAACCACCAATGCAACCTCCGGTTATGTGCTTTAAAGTATCGGAACCATTTGCCTGTAAAATAGCAAATAAAGAAAAAAGGCAAAGGAGAATTAATATTCTTTTCATGATTATGCAGATTTTATTATTGGTTTATTAGACCTGTATACAAAAATACAACCTAATATTAGCATTGTCAATGCCAAAAATATCAATTTCCATTGAGATAAGGTTGGGACACTTACAGTTGTTGGCGGTTCTATGGGGTCTGAAGTATTTGTTTTATAGCAGCCCACAAAATCGGCACGGAATGTTGAACCGGGGTCGATGTTTAGGCTAAAACCAGGAGATAATGTTATGGAGTTAAGTGCACCAAAATGCACATTTGAATTACCGGAAATACTGTTGGAAGCAGTTAATGAACTACTGGCTAAATATTCATCTGTGGTATTAGAAATATTGTTAGATACTGCAACATTATCCTGACAATCAACTTCAGGAACAAATCTGATATTCAAAGAAGGATCGCCCATTAAATGGTATATTTCCCAATAATACAGCTTTCTACCTGATGTTGATTCTTCTACGGCAAGATTTCCCCCAACAATTAATTGACCTTGTGTTGAATACCAATCACTTGAGGTTTCAGTATAGGTATGAAACAACCTGTCATAAACACCTAAATGATTCTTTTCAAAAACAGGGTGAGCAGTTACTGTTTTAAAACCTACACCCCACCAATAATCTTCATCCCAGTATGTTGAATTTGACCCACCGATATAACCAACGGCACCTCTATTTTCAGCACGCAAGGCAGCTTCCCCAAAACACTCGTCTACATCAAATTTGTTTGACAAGCAACAATTACCAACCCATAATCCATACTTATTAGTGTTAGTGAGACTTGCAATGTTACTTACGGTAAAACTTGGGTCAGCCCAACCATTTGGTGAACAATGAGCTGTATAATTAGCGAAACCAACCCCAGCATTAATATTAGAAATAATATTTGCAGAATAGTTCGCACCTGAAGGTTCCGGCTGTAAATATTTGTTAGATGTTATACCTTTTGATGAATTAAAGTAATAATCATTGGCATAGTTAATCTGGCCATTTCCGAAGGTTAAATCATGACCCGCCCAATCATGACCAGCAACTAAAACAGCTTTGTATTGGTATGAAGGATCGGGCATGTTGTTTAATTCATATTGTATAGTTTTATTAATCTGTGGCATTAATTCTGAAGTATCCGTAGCTGAAAACCTCCCATAAAAAACATCAGGGATGTTATCGCTAGTATAGTCAAAATAATACAAATCGGTAACATGCCATCCAGCGCTATATGCAGGTATTTGAGCAATATCCCCTACCAATAACACATAATGTGGAGGGCTAATGCCTACCGGCGGATTATTATAAAGGGCTTCTAAATAGTCATGTATGCTTGTTGTTGTATTACCAACATTGGGTTCATCAGTATATCCAACTATTACGTTATAGCCCAAATTTTCTTTATGGGCAATAAAAGGGGACAAGGCAGTTTCAAAAATCCGATCTGACACAATAACGTATGTAATAGTATCTGTAATATGTTGCTTTGCATCAATAGATGATTTAGAAACATATATATCGGTTATATTATCAAAAATAGCACTTGAATATTTGGTTTTTAAATCCTGTGTTTTTGATAATCACTTCCTTGAAAATTAATTTCAATTTTTAGATTATTGAGAATCCGTAATTTGTTTTGAACAGGATTGTATTGTATTGGATTGATAATTATCCGGCCAAGTCTTTTATCCCTTAGAATTCCTATATCCTCAAAATCTGTATTTCAGTATTGTAATAGCTGTTTGTATTGTAAGTTGCTGCATCGTAATGAAATGGTTCTGTTTGTTCAGTTTTGCAAATTGATGCTTGCGCAGGCATTATTTTTGACTAATGCCATTAGCAGTTAAATCAACAAATTCTTCATCGTAGCTAACGATATTAAACTGAACTGTTGCACCAATGGGTAATTCTATTAATTTGCTGAAAACCGGAATATTTGGTTTGCCCAAATCGAATGTCCTTACCAAACCTTCCGATTCCAATTCAATAAATTCACCCGATTGTGTCGATTTTAAATTGGAATTAAAATATGCTACACTTGTTTTAACATCCACAATATCAATATTAACAGAATTGTTGGTTACACTAAGGTTATTAGAAGTTGCTTTACTCAAATAAAGCGTTTTATCTTGGGAGTATGCAATTCCTGCCATTGTAATAAAGGCAGATAGAATTAATATTTTTTTCATGACAACAAGTTTTAAGGTTTTGATGAAAAAATATTAATACGCTGAAAGGTTTGTTCCAGAGATATCCTCAAGCTTTTTTCTTTAGGTTCTCAATTTCTATAGCTTGTGCTTCATTAGCAACCTGTAGTTCTTTGATTGCTTCAATAAGAACAGGGATAAACCCTTCGTAATTAATTGCATATAGACCATCTTCATCCTGTCTAGTAAGTTCAGGAAAAACAGATTCTATTTCCTGTGCTACCAAACCATATTGTTGACCTTCGGAAAATCTTGGCATCCCTGATTCGTCAGCTATTGTTGTATCACTTACATTTGAAGTGTTTGCTTTGCTATGGGAATATAAACTTACTATTTCATCCTGTGATTTATAATTATATGTTCTACCGCTAATACTCGATAATTTATTTAAACTGCCTTCAATTGTTCGGATGTTGGTCTTAAATCGCATATCGGAGGGTTGCCAAACACCTGTGGTATAACAATCGCCAACAGCACGAATGGCATAATCGCCATCAATACCCGCCCCAATGTTTAAGCTGGATTTTGAATGGGGAAAGGCTTTTATGCCAACATTTTCGGTAGTTAAATCCATTTTTATACCACCTGTTCCACCATGGTTGCCTCTCATATACATGCGTGTATCGGCAAATACCCAAAATCGGAATATTTCGTTGCCTAATTGATTTCGAAAAACCAAATCACCCGGATCGGTATCATCTGTTGAAACAGGGTGGAAGACTACATCCCTGCCATTTAACACATTGAAGCTTGAACTGGGTTCGACTTTGATATCGCTGTTCGCATCTATTACTATTTCGTTTCCTTTGCCCATTTCAAGGCTACCATTTGAATTAATGTTAATTTGTGCAAAAGTACTCGAAATGCTAATTGAAAAAATAGTTGATAAAAGTAATTTTGTTTTCATTTTTTGGGGTTTTTAATTTGATATATCTTCAAAATAAAAAAATCAAATCGACATAAAAAAAACGTCAAAATCCGGTTTCTGGAACGAGCGGGAAAAATTGCGGAACGAGCGGTAAATTTTATAGGAAAAGCGGACAAAAAAAATTGAAAAATCTATTATTAACTGTCTGTTAGTGTTTTATAACAATCAGTTGTTTTGTTTTTTTGACTCAACAGTACTGCTAAAATCATTTAAAAGGAGGGCGATATTGAGTTCCCGTAGTTCTTGTAATTTTCGTTTTGTAATTTTAATTGTTACGAAATTTTCATCTTTGCATAAAATGCAATTTCTGTCCTTTGTTTCAATTTCGCTGAGATAATTAAAGTTACAAATGGTGCTTCTGTTTGCCTGAAAGAAATTTTGCTTGTCCAATATTTTATTAAGTTGTTTAATGCTTAGGCAAGTAGAAACAGTATTTGTACCATTTAGTCCATAATATATATTTACAACCTTATAATTGTCTGCTGTCTGCTTAATATAAAATATGTCACTGATAACAATGTTTTTAAGACCTGTTAATATTGGTATTAATAATTTGTCAGAATATTTTGGTATATCAATATTTTGTTGGTGTTTAAGAAAAGTTTCGCTCCTTGTCCTGTCGATATGAAATTGTTTGATAATTTGGTTTATATCCGCATTTATTCAACGGTTTTTGTAGTTTGTAGACCTCAGAAATATTTACTTTCTGAAGGCAATTGTCAGGATTATTTGAAACAATGACAGATTTTGGAATATATGTTTCATTTTCAAATGCTTTTTCAAGTGTAAACTTATCTTTGTCGTTTAGTTTGTCTATTTGTATAAATATCAAATCGGGTTTATTTTTGACAATTTCACAAAAAGTTCCAGCAATGCTATCCGTTTTACCAATTATTTGTATTTCAGGGTGTTTTAATAGAAATTCTTCAAGTTTTTTTGAAGACTTGGTGTCTACTATCAGGGTTTTTATCGGTTTCATGGTAGAAAATCATTACAATTTGTTACTTAATTTTCCGATTATTCGATATTTGCGGTGCGGTGGCAAAGAAAGCAAGTGTGTGGCAGCGAAGCGATGGTTGCAGGGAAGGGCTGCCACACTCTTGCTTTGAGCGTTAGGGTTTCTATGGAAATCAATCTTTTTGTCATTAAAGTTTTCAAATCATCAATGCAGTGGTTGCGAGCCTTGCACACAACGTTGGCGGTATGGACAGTAAGGGATTGCGGGTGTTTTACTATCAGAGTACACGAAAAGTTGAAGCGGGCTACAACCTTTCGCATACCAATGAAACCCTTATTGGCTATACCGCGTGTTATGCTGCGTTATTCTATCTTATTCAATATTTTTTTTACTCTGGTCTGTGTAGCTTTTTTCTTAGAATCAAGATGTAATTCCGCATTCCGCTTTATTAACTCCTTTGAATCTGAATTTACTCTGTCAGCTATATTTATAAATCCCTCTAAAATCCAGTCAATCTCATTTTCACTCGCCGTTTTAAGTGCATCATCAAGAATCGGTAAAACTTTGTCTGCTGTTTTATCAGATGTTGCTCCAATCCGTCCAAGATATAAATGAACTGCTCCAGACAAACAAACTCCTGCATTTTCAGTCAGGTATTGTTTAGCATAATCGATAATTGATTCGCAATCTTTAGGGTTTAATTTTGCACAATATCCGAAAACTTGCATTAGCATCCACCTTGTCTGTGGTTCTTTAACTGTCAATGCAGGTTTTAGTTTTTCTAATTGATTTGCTATTAAATCAGGTTGTTTCTCTGCAACTTTCTCTAAAATCTTTGCTGCTCCCGCTCTAATTCCTTTTGATTTAGGGTTATCCAAGTCGTAAGAAACATAATCAATTGCTTGTTCCAGTATTGACTTGTCTCCTTTTAAAACTTTCTCAGCTAATTCCTTTCCAAGTGCTGAAGAAACAGTTCCTTTTATTGAATTTTTAGTTGGTCAAGTAAGTTCATAATGAATTGTTTTTCCACCTTTCAAGTTTTGGAATCCC
>JAAUTT010000396.1 GCA_012031335.1 Bacteroidales bacterium
TTTTCTCTTTATTTAAATATATGCAAAAAAACTATGAATAAGAAGATTAAAGGCAATATGGTAGTATGGGGTATCATTGGAGCTGGTGATGTTTGTGAGAAAAAAAGCGCCCCTGCTATGTATAAGCTGCCGAATTCAGAAGTTAAGGCAGTAATGAGAAGAAGTGCCGATAAAGCCGAAGACTTTGCTAACCGGCACAAAATACCAAACTGGTATACCAATGTTAACAGCATATTCGAAGATTCCGAAATAAATGCGGTGTATATTGCTACTCCACCCGATTCGCATGCTGAATTAACCATAAAGGCAGCCAAGGCGGGAAAAGCTGTTTATGTTGAAAAACCTATGGCACGAAGCTTTCTGGAATGTAATGCCATGATTTATGCCTGCGAAAAAGCAGGAGTACCGCTCTTTGTTGCTTATTACCGGCGTGCGCTTCCAAAATTTATTAAACTTAAGGAATTGATAGAGCAAAAGGTAATTGGCGATGTGAGACACATCCAAATCGAAATGTTAAAACCATTAATTCCGGATCTTATCAGCAGAGCGGCTAGTAATTGGCGTGTTCAACCGGAAATTGCCGGTGGAGGATACTTTTACGATGTTGCCTGTCATCAGCTGGATTTGATGGACTTTATTTTTGGTCCCATTAAAAAGCGAATGGTTTCGCAACAAACCAGGGGAAAATTTATCCGGCAGATGATATTGTCACAGCAACTTTTTCAATCGATAACAACATTCTGGGAAGTGGCACATGGTGCTTTAATACAGGCAAATCAAACGAAAAAGAACTTACTACAATTATAGGTAGTAAGGGTAAAATAGAGTTTTCGACCTTTGGCGATAGCCCAATAATAGTGGAATCCGAAACTTTTGGACAGGCTGCTTATAACTTTGTAGCTCCTGAGCATATTGAAGAACCCATGATCAGATGGTAATCGACGACCTTCTCGGAAAAGCTTCCTGCCCCTGCACTGGGACTATTGGAGCGCGAACCAATATGGTTATGGAGAAAATGTGTATTCATCCATGATATTAACAAAAATCCGGAATCAACTTTTGCATGGACCATTTGTTTAGTTTCAGAAGTAAGGTTGGTTACTAAATTTTGTAATTATGACTCCGTTAATTATAAAAAAGAGCATCCTGATAAATGCCCCCTTGTCAAAAGTTTGGAAAGTGCTTACAAAACCAGAGTTCACAAGACAATATATGTTTGGCTGCGATGTTGTTTCGGATTGGATGCAGGGAAGCTCTATTGAGTGGAAAGGCTTGCAGGACCGTAACGAGACAGTTTATATTAAAGGATGGATAATTTCTGTTGATCCTGAAAAACACGTTTCTTACAGCACCTTTGACCCACAGGGAGGTTTGCCCGATATCCCCGAAAATTATCTGAATGTTACTTACGATTTAGCTTCAAAAAAGGATAAAACGCAACTTACTATTACCCAAGGCGATTTTTCAGCAGTAACAGAAGGGCCGGAGAGATATTCCGAATCGTTGAAGGGGTGGGAATTAACATTAGCCGATATAAAAGTTGTAGCCGAATCGGAAGAGACAGAATGCTGAAAAAAATGCTCCGGAAGCTCATTCCCGAAGCATTTTTTATGTCTTAAAAATCCTGGCAGCCCATCCTCCTGCTGAAGTAAGCTTTGTTGTTTATTATTTCTTTACTGACAATGGATAGTTGCCCGGAATTTTGAACTTTTATCTCCGTATAGGGCTTTAAAAATTTCTATTGTTGAAGGATAAAATTTCATATGCTTTTTCTTCCGATGGAAAGGAATTGATCACACTTTCAAAATAAACGAATGAAATGTCCATGATCCGAAGAGATAACCAAAAGGGATGAACAAAAGCATCATGGATATTCCATATGACCAATGAAATAAAAATTTTGTACATATGAATAAAGTTACCCTTCTTCAAAACCAGGAAATTGCTCCCGGCATATTCTCCCTCACTTTCAAAAGGTTTTTCGAATTTATTCCGGGGCAGGTAATTAAAATAACATGCGACCAAACCATTGCCCCACGCATGTACAGCATTGCCAGCGGAAATAAGGAGGCATATGTTCAGCTGGTTTATGACATTAAACCCGAAGGTGAGCTTACCAATATCCTAAAAAACCTTAAAAGTGGAAGTGAGTTGCTGGTATCTCTGCCCTTTGGTCGGTTCACATGCAACGAAAATGATGCCTGGTGGATTGCCACAGGAACGGGTATAGCGCCATTTTATGCTATGATTCAATCGGAACCGAAACCGGAGGTAAAACTTATTCATGGTGTGAGACGACCGGAATCCCTTATTTTTAAGGATGATTAAAAAACCTGTTGAATAAAAACTATATTCCATGTTGTTCTGGTGTTCCTTCAAAAGATATTTTTACGGAAGGGTAACCGATTATCTCAGATCAATGGAAAAATTTCCTGCGGAAAAGAAATTTTATCTCTGCGGAAGTGCGGAAATGGTGGTTGATGTAAGAGATATTCTGATAATAAAAGGTGTTCCCTTCGGAAATATTTACAGCGAAATTTACTTTTGATAATCTTGCCATAAGCTTATTTCACAGCATAAACTACTCCTGAATTGTTTAATTTGCAGCGCTGTTCCTGCCTGTTTTAATAATGCCTTAAAATTCGCTAGTTTTACATCTGCTTTTATCAAGGTTCATGAAACTATCTGTAATTATCGTTAATTATAATGTGAAGTTTTTTCTGGAACAATGCCTGCAATCGGTTTGTATGGCCTTAAAAAACATTCACAGTGAAGTTATTGTAGTAGATAATAACTCAGTGGATGGTTCGATAGCAATGGTAGCTGAAAAAATTTCCCCGGATGTAAAAAACTATCTCAAAACAAAACAGAATCTGGGGTTTTCTGCGGCAAACAATTTAGCCATTAAACAGGCTGAAGGCGAGTACCTTTTACTCTTAAATCCAGATACGGTAGTGGAAGAGGATACTTTCTCCAAGGTAGTTTCATATATGGATTTTCACCCCGAAGCAGGTGCTCTTGGAGTAAAAATGATTGATGGAAAGGGTAATTTTCTGCCCGAGTCTAAACGCGGACTACCAACACCATGGGTGGCATTTTACAAAATATTTGGCATTTCAGGTATTTTTCCTAAATCGAAAGTTTTTGGGAGGTATCACCTTTCTTTTCTGGATAAGAATAAAATTCAGGAGGTGGATGTTCTTTGCGGTGCATTCATGCTTTTGCGTAAAACGGTGTTAAACCAAACAGGTTTGCTCGATGAAACCTTTTTTATGTACGGCGAAGATATTGATCTCTCTTACAGAGTGCAGCAAGCCGGATATAAGGTTATTTATTACCCCGAAACCACAATTATTCATTATAAAGGAGAAAGTACCAAAAAAAGCAGCCTGAACTATGTATATCTTTTTTATAAAGCTATGCAGATTTTCGCCAACAAACATCTCACAGGCAGAAGCGCAAAAGGATTGAATCTTCTGATTCATTTGGACCATATATTTTAGAGCTAATCCTTGTCGTTTGATTAAGAGAGTGGCCTTAAAAACGATTCTTCCAATGATGGATGGTATTCTTATATACACAGGAATTTTATCTGCTTGCCCGGTTATGGGGATCATTCCGCTTCGACAATTCCGGTTATTACCCTCCCGAGTTTTACACATTAGTATTGCCCGTTTATTTGGTTTTTTGGGTTCTTTCGATGTATTTTTCAGGATCTTACGATACTCCTGTTCGTTTTCGGAATCTCTTTTCGGGAATTGTGGTGGGTACAATCCTAATTCTCATATTTCATGCACTGTTACCGTCCGATTACAGGTTCTCCCGTTTCCTTATTCTGTTGGGGGCCTTGCTGGCTCTGCTTATAGCCTCATTTAACAGAATCTTTCTTTCACTTACAAAATTAAAACAGTTTACACTTCAGATACACCTTAAAAGGAGAATTGCCATTGTTGGCAGTCGCAACGAATGCAAAAGGGTGAGCAATATCATTGAACAACTGAAACTTCCTGTTGATTTTACAGGTTTTGTATCTGTTGAACGGGAACATGCGCAACCATTCCTTGGAACACTTGCCCAAATTGAAGAAATTGTGAATATTCACAAGATAAATGAAATCGTATTCTGCTCAGGCGATATTCCTGCCTCAGCGATAATTACCCAAATGCTGAACCTGGCAGGTACCGGTTGTGACTATAAAATTGCGCCGGCAAACAGTGAGTCGATTATTGGCAGTAATTCAATCAATACCGCAGGCGATCTTTATGTATTCAGCCTCAACTCGGTGACTACAGCGAAAAATATCCGGCTTAAAAGAACTTTTGACCTGATGGTATCTCTAATGCTGATTTGTGGTATCCCTTTATGGCTTGTGTTTGTAAAAAATCCTCGTTTTTTATTTGAAAAGCATATTCAGTGTTTTGTTAAATAAAAAATCGTGGGTGGGCTATTCAGCCAGCGCAGGAAGGGATATTCCGGCTCCACGTTTAAAGGCCGGAGTTTATCCCATTAGCATAGCTTATCCTGAAAGTATAAACGACAATGAACTGAAAGAGAGACTGAATTTGGCATATGCCGCGATTACAGGATTAGGAACGATTTCAGCATACTTTGGAAGGCAATGAAAAACGATTTTAATTCCCGAAAATAAACAATGTCTTCTTTTTGAAGTTTTATTATTATTCAAACAAGAATTATGGCTATTACCGATGTTCGATTACCTGCCCTTGGCGAAGGCATAACAGAAGCTACCATCACAAAATGGCTGGTTAAACCTGGTGATTCCGTTACTACGGATACTCCCCTGGTTGAAATTGCAACAGACAAAGTAGACACTGAAGTTATTTCTCCAGTGGAGGGAATTGTTTCTGAATTACTTCTGCAAGAGCATTCAGTCCCGAAAATAGGACAAATACTCTTGCGAATATTAACGGAAAAAGAAGATAGCATCTCTTCTTTTCCTTCTCCAACTAATGGTGCCGAGTCAGTCCCGGTAATGGTTCCTCTTAACCAGCCTCTTCCTGTTGAAAAAGCTGCTGCGGAAAAAACTATCCAAAAATTTGTACCTCCTTTTGTAAGATATCTTGCTCTGTCCGAAGGTATAACTCCCCAGGAGCTTTATACTATCCCGTCTACAAGTACTGACGGACTTTTAACCAAAGAAGATATTTTGAAATATGTATTGAAAAGACCGGATAAAGCAATGCCGGTCAATGATTACCGCAAAAAACAGACAACTCCCGAATTGGTAAATGTTGAACCGGAATTAAACCTGGCACCCGACGAAACAGCAA
>JAAUTT010000397.1 GCA_012031335.1 Bacteroidales bacterium
TGCAGTTCGAAATATATACCGGCAATAATAAGCATGATAAGTATGCTTCTGAAGTACGGATTTAAAAGAAATCCCATCAACGATTCAAAAGTTGTTTGTTTATATTCCTGAATTTCATAATCTTCGATCCCAGCCAGTTTGATAACTTCCCTGATATTGGATGCCCTGCCCTCGCAGTATCCGTTTTTTATAGCTCGGAAGTAGTAAAAGTAATCACTTTGGTACTGTCGTCTATCCCCGGTACTACAATTGTGGGGTCCACCATACCTTCGGCGATTCGGGGGTCCCGTTTCCATTTATAAGTGGTATCATTTCCTTTGATGATGGTATCTCCACCATGCGATTCAGCCGTTGAACGCATCATAGATCGCATAAACGACTGATATTTATCCGGTAGTGCTTCTCCCGTTTGGTTAACAACAGTGGCAGCACCTATATTGGCTCCGTCGCGCATATAAATACGATCGGCAGCGATGGATATTAATGCCCCTGCCGAAGCAGCATTATTATCGATAAAAACATACACAGGAACAGGACTGTTAAGAACAATTGTCCGGATGGAGTCGGCGGCATCTAGCATACCTCCGTATGTATTCATACGAATAAGGATAAGATCGGCTTTTTGAGTCCTGGCTTCGGCAAATCCTTTCTGGGTTGTTCTCACCATGGCAGGTCCAATTTCCTTGTTGATTGGAAATACATATACCAGTACTTTTTTTATTTTTTATTCTTGAAAGCTGGGTCAGGGCCGGCTTCCTCAGCGAAAGACAAAACAAGCAGTAAAAGAGGAAGAAACAACCATGCAATACGTTTCATAGCATTTATTATTTATAATGAAAATTTTCTAAAAGGAATACTTTAAATTCCATTTGGAAAGATAGTAAAAATGGCATTATTGTCCGAAGATCAGATGTAATATGTTTGTTTATTCCACTGAAATGGTTTTACTGGTTGGCTAATCAGCTTTTTCTGAACAGCAAGCCGGAAGAACAATTGCATCGCTTTTATTTTTTGTTCATCGAGTTTGTAACTGATATTTTTTGAAAGATAATTATAGATGAATTCGAAAGGATAATTCAATTTCTGGTACATTTTAATGGCTTCTTCGAGATGATTAACTCCATACCTTAAAGCTGTATTGAATTCCTCCTGAAACTGAGGATCAACTTTTCGTGGCGATACCCAACAGGCAAATACAAAAGGAAGGTTGGTATAATCGCGCCAGGCTTCAGCCAGATCTATCGAATATTTATATTTCAGGCCGAAATTTTTGTCACCGGTTACAACTGCTCCGTAACCCTCGGTATATTTTCGAAGTTAAAATTTAAATTTGTTTCATGCCATTCGGGTTCTATTCTCCAGAATTTTTCAGCCAGAATTTTAGCAAGAACAACGGAAGTTCTGGAATGTATATCCAAAAAAATGCCTTTTAATGAGTCGATAGGCGAATTGGATAAAAGCAGTACTGTTTTTACCGGACCATTGGCTCCAATACAATAATCGCTAACTATTTCATTATGTGGCAATCGGGCCATTTCAATGATGGGGGTTAGTGCCATATCTACCTCGCCTCTCACAAGTTTCTCAACTCCCACAGTTGGCGGAGAATCAAGAAAGAGCTCCATCCTGCCAATAATATCGGAATGCAGTATGCCGTAAACAAATGGCAGGGCATTGGTATACGATAATACAGAAACGCTAACTTTCATACTTATTTTTATTCAGATAAATTTAAAGGTTTACAATGGTTTTGCGATCAGTTTTAAATCATATTTTAACCTGATTTCTTCAATTATCAAGTATCTATTATTTTTCTACCTTTGTAAACTTATTCTAAAACAAATAAAATTTCAAAGAGTTGAAATTAAATATTTTAATAATAAACGTTGTAAAGCCAATTTGAATTACCTCTTATGGAAATTAAATTATTAACGGCTATTTCGCCTATTGACGGACGATACAGGAATAAGGTTGATGAACTGGCTATTTATTTTTCGGAATATGGCTTAATCCGCTACAGAGTATATGTTGAAGTTGAATATTTTATCGCTTTGGTCGATTTACCCCTGCCTCAGCTTCAAAAATTCGACCGTCAGTTGTATCCTGCATTAAGGAAAATTTATACCGATTTTTACCATTGAAGATGCTCAAAAAGTAAAAGAAATAGAAAATATCACCAACCACGATGTTAAAGCTGTAGAGTATTTCCTTAAAGAAAAATTCGAGCAGTTAAATATTGGAAATTATAAGGAGTTTATTCATTTCGGGCTTACTTCGCAGGATATTAACAATACCGCTGTTCCGTATTCATTAAAGATGGCTGCAGCTGATGTTTATTTCCCTGCGCTGGATGAAGTAATAAAAAACTGAGACTACAGGCTACCGAATGGCAGAATATTCCTATGCTAGCTCATACTCACGGGCAACCTGCATCTCCTACAAGACTGGGCAAAGAAATTGAGGTGTTTATTGAGCGTCTGGAAGTTCAATATCAGCAGTTACTTCAAATTCCTTATTCGGCTAAATTTGGAGGTGCAACAGGGAATTTTAACGCTCATACAGTTGCTTACCCTGATGTTGACTGGAAAGCATTTGGTAATGCATTTGTGGATGGAGTTCTGGGACTGCAAAGGAGCCAAACAACCACTCAAATTGAACATTACGACAACCTTGCTGCTTTTTTCGATGCCATGAAAAGGATCAATACTATCCTGATTGACCTTAACCGCGATATCTGGACTTATATATCCATGGAATACTTCAAACAGCGAATTAAAAAGAATGAAATTGGATCCTCTGCCATGCCGCATAAAGTGAATCCAATCGATTTCGAAAATTCGGAAGGTAACCTGGGGATAGCGAATGGCAATTCTGGAGCATCTATCGGCTAAATTGCCCATTTCCAGGATGCAACGCGACCTCACCGATTCAACGGTTTTGAGAAATATAGGGGTCCCAATGGCCCATACATTGCTGGCTTTTAAATCGTTGCTGAAAGGATTGGATAAAATTCTCATTAACCAGGAAAAACTTAAAAAAGATCTTGAACATAACTGGGCAGTAGTAGCCGAAGGGATCCAAACCATTTTACGGCGCGAAGGGTATCCAAATCCTTATGAGGCGTTGAAAGAACTAACCCGAACCAACACTTTTATTGATGCCGATGCAATTAAGCAATTTATTAATACGTTAAATGTGAGCGACAAGATAAAAGAAGAACTTAACAACATTACACCATTTAATTATACAGGTATTTAAATTTCAAAATGAAAAAAATCTTAGGACTTTTTCCATACATTTTTCCTTATAAGAAAAATGCAATTCTCAATATTGTCTTTAATATTCTCTCAGTTTTATTTTCGGTTTCATCCATTGTAATGTTGATACCTTTTCTGGGAATACTTTTTGGAACCCAATCCCTTGAAGTTGCAAAGCCTGAAAATTTTTCGATGCTGCATTTTCAGGATCATTTATCCTATATTTTTAGTATAATAATTAAGGAATATGGAAAAGCCAAAGCATTACTTGTTGTAAGTGCCGGGATGATTACTTTTTCTTTGTTACGTAATTTGTTTGCTTATTTCTCGCTACATTTTCTTGCTCCAATGAGAGCTGGAATTGTAAAAGATATCAGGAATAACCTTTATGACAAGATACTGAGTTTGCCGGTTTCTTATTTTTCGAATGAGCGTAAGGGCGATTTGATGGCTCGTATGACAAACGATGTTCAGGAAATTGAGGTTTCGATTATCAGTTCATTGGAAATGGTATTTCGCGACCCAATTACGATAATCATTTATTTGAGTTTTTTTAATCATAATGAGCCCGCAATTAACGCTCTTTGTATTGGTGCTTTTGCCCATCAGTGGTTTAATCATCGGACGTATTGGCCGAAACCTGAGAAAGAAGTCATTTAAGAGCCAAACAAAACTTGGAACTCTGTTATCTCTAATCGAAGAAACCCTTTCAGGACTAAGAGTTATAAAGGCTTTTACAGCCGAAAAGCCAATAACGGGCAGGTTTAGGGTGATAAATGAAGAATTTACCCAATTACTTGTGAAAATTAATCGTCGCAGAGGATTGGCAAGTCCGGTAGGTGAATTTTTAGGAACTGTGGTAATGGTAATCATAATGGTTTACGGTGCTACCCTTATACTCAATGGACAAACCAATATGCAGTCGGAGCAGTTTTTAACTTACCTCGGAACATTTTACCTGATTATTGAACCTGCTAAACGGTTCTCTACCGCGTGGTATAATATCCAAAAAGGAATGGCATCGGCTGAGCGTATCGATTTTATTTTGAAAGCTGAAAATAAGATCATTGAAAAGATAATCCGGTACTTAAGAAAGAATTTTTCTCTGATATTGAATATCGCAACGTTGCCTTTAAATACGATCGTGAGTTTGTATTGAAGGATATTAATCTTAAGATTGAGAAAGGTAAAACAGTAGCACTTGTGGGGCAATCAGGTTCCGGAAAATCGACATTAGTGGACCTGTTACCAAGGTTCTATGATGTTCTGGAGGGAGATATTCTGGTTGATGGGGTTAACATAAAGGATTACAGGATAAAAGATCTTAGGCGATTAATGGGAATTGTAAATCAGGAACCTATTTTGTTTAACGATACCTTTTTTAACAATATAGCTTTTGGTCGCGATAATGCAACACCTGATGAAATAAAAGATGCTGCCACTGTTGCCCATGCCAGCGAGTTTATTGAATCTACCAAAGATCAATACCAACATAACATAGGCGACAGAGGAGGTAAATTAAGCGGTGGCCAGCGGCAGCGTGTCAGCATAGCCAGGGCAGTATTGAGCAATCCTCCCATTCTTATTCTTGATGAAGCAACTTCAGCACTCGATACAGAATCGGAACGTCTTGTACAGGATGCATTAACCAATCTCATGAAGAACCGTACCACCATTGTTATTGCTCACCGGCTTTCGACTGTTATACATGCTGATGAAATTTGCGTATTACACGAAGGCAGAATTGTGGAACGTGGCAAGCATGACGAACTCATTAAATTAAACGGTTACTATAAAAAACTGCACGATTTACAGATGTTTGCAAGCTGATATTAAATTTTGAGACACTTCTGGTTATCTTAAAAACCCTCCGTTTAGGAAAAAACAAGCAGCTTTATAAATAGATGTACTATCCGGTAAGTTTAGCTTATTTAAAATGTTACTTGCGATGGATCCACAATCAAATTTTTATAGGCACTTCTGTGAAAACGTTTTCAACCAATTGCGGGCAATATTCCATACTGGCAT
>JAAUTT010000398.1 GCA_012031335.1 Bacteroidales bacterium
ATGATAGGTGAGTAATAAAAATTGTACTTCGGTTCTTTTTTCTGGTTACCCTACAGTTACTGGTTCTGAATCACATTCAGTGGAGCGGCTATTTAAACCCCTACCTGTATGTATTGTTTATTTTACTTATGCCCTTCGAAACTCCTAACTGGCTTTTAATTTTATTTTCATTTTTACTTGGACTAACAATTGACAGTTTTTCAAACACATGGGGAATGCACTCAGCTGCCAGTGTTTTAATGGCTTATGTTCGTCCATCTTTGTTAAAAATTATTTCACCCCGCGAAGGTTACGAAAAAGGCTCTCAACCCATTTTCCGGGATTTTGGATTTGAATGGATTATTAAATACTCTCTTATTCTGATATTTATACATCATTTTGCTTTGTTTTATATTGAAGTATTTAAATTCTCGTTATTCTTTCATACACTTCTGCGTGTAATTTTAAGTACACTATTTACTTTTTCCCTGGTTTTGATAAGCCATTTTATCATTTACAAACGATAGAATAATATGAATCCCTTTACAGAGCGTAAATATGCTATTGGCGCAATATATGGCATAGTGGGACTAATCTTTATATTCAGGCTGTTCTGGATGCAGGTTATCGACAGCTCATATAAACTTCGGCCGAGAATAACTCCCGTCGCAATGTTACACAATACCCAGCCCGAGGACTTATTCTGGATAGGAACGGGAAATTAATTGTTTATAACGAAGCAGCATATGACCTTATGGTTACCCCCGCCCAAACCGAAGAGTTTGACACCACCGAACTTTGCAAAATTCTTGATTTACCAAAACAATACCTTGTAAATACACTCGATTCGGCTAAAAACTACAGTCCATTTAAACCTTCTGAAATAGTAAGGCAGATGTCGGCCGAAACTTATGCACGGCTTCAGGAAAAACTATATAAATTTCAGGGGTTTTATGTGCAGTCGAGAACCCTGCGAAAGTATAATTACAAAGTTGCCTCACATCTTTTAGGATATGTGGGAGAAGTTGACCAGAAAATTATTAACAAAAACCCCTATTACAAGGCTCGTGATTATATTGGAGTAAGTGGTCTTGAGCGCACTTACGAAGAGGAACTGCGTGGCCAGAAGGGTGTTAACATCTTGTTGGTGGATGTGCACAATCGTGTTGTTGGGTCTTACTTAAACGGCAAATACGACACAACTGCCATTGCAGGAAACGATTTAACCTCAACACTCGATGGCCGACCTTCAGCAATATGCTGAACATCTTATGCAAAAAATGCATGGCAGTGTGGTGGCAATTGAACCATCTACAGGTGAAATTTTAGTAATGGCGTCATTACCAACCTATGATCCATCGTTATTGGTGGGACGGGTGCGCAGACGAAATTTCAGCAATCTTCTACGCGACACCTTAAGCCAGCCTTTGTTTGACCGTGCAGTCATGGCTGTTTATCCTCCAGGGAGTACTTTTAAACTGATAAACGGATTAATCGGCCTTCAGGAAAATGTTCTAGTTCCTGAAAATACTTACGGTTGCGCAATGGGATATCATTATGGAAACAAAGTACTTGGTTGCCATCAACATCCCTCTCCACTAAATTTGATCGGAGGAATTCAAAATTCCTGCAATGCCTACTTTTGCCATGTATTCAGAAACATTCTCGATAATAAAGAATATCCTACCCTAGCCGATGCTTATAATATGTGGCGTTATCATGTATTATCCTTCGGTTTTGGCA
Source organism: Bacteroidales bacterium (assembly GCA_012031335.1). The sequence goes on from JAAUTT010000398.1 coordinate 1,723, forward strand.
AGAAACTGGGCACCGACTTACCCAATGAGTTAAATGGTAATATTCCCGATGTGGGATATTACGATCGCTACCACGGCAAAGGCAGATGGAAATCGTTAACAGTAATATCTTTATCCATAGGACAAGGGGAACTTGGAATCACTCCCCTGCAAATGGCTAATATGGCTGCAACAATGGCTAACCGAGGTTTCTATTATACACCTCACCTGGTTAAGAAAATAAAAGGTAAAACGGATATAAACCCTAAGTTCAGGGAAAAACATTTCACAGATATAGATACCACTTATTTTAGTCCGATTATAGAAGGAATGTCGATGGCAGTGAAAGGAGGTACGGCAACTATTGCACGTATGCCCGATATCGAAGTATGTGCAAAAACGGGTACTGCACAAAATCCTCATGGCGAAGACCATTCTATTTTTATTGCCTTTGCCCCCCGGGATAATCCTAAAATAGCTATAAGTGTATATGTCGAAAATGGCGGTTTTGGCGCTACCTGGGCCGGGCCCATCGCAAGCCTGCTAATCGAAAAGTACCTGAAAGATACTATAAGCCGTCCCTGGTTGGAACAACACCTGCTCAACTTCAATAAACCTTACAAAAAATGACAAGGAAAAATAATATCATTCAGGAACTAGACTGGACGGTAGCATTAATCTACCTTGCATTAATGCTTATTGGATGGATAAATATTTATGCTGCTGTTTTCGACGAGAAACACAGTAACATATTTGATTTTCTCAGAGGTACGGAATGCAGATGATATGGATTCTGGCTTCTATCGTTCTTGCATTTGTGGTTTTAACAACAGATGTAAAACTATTTTCCTTTTTTGCTTATGTTATTTACGCAGCTTCCATCGGCTTTGTTAATGATGGTTCTGGTGATAGGTAAGGAAGTTAACGGTGCTAAAGCATGGCTTTCTATAGGCAGTTTTTCGCTACAACCGGCAGAGTTTGCAAAGATTGGGACAGCTTTGGCACTGGCAAAATTTCTGAGTCAGTACAATATTAAAATTACTGAAATACGAACACTTGTTCCGGTAGCCATCATAATTATTGTCCCCATAGGTTTGATAGCCTTGCAACCCGATGCAGGCTCAATACTTGTTTTCACAGCTTTTACATTTGCACTTTTCAGAGAAGGATTACCAGGCATTGTGTTGTTTTTTGGATTTACCCCTTATTATTCTTCTTTTTGTATCTTTAATTATCCCTCAGCTTAATATCATTATATCGCTTCTGGTGCTGGCCTATGCATCCTTTGCTCTAATATCGAAAAGATACCGCGAATCATTTTATGGACTTCTCATTTATATCGGAAGCATTGGCATTACATGGATCGTTTCTTATTTTGCGGGATTGGATTTTACAATATATAAATTACTGGTATTTTCATTCTTTCTTGCAGGAATGGCTTATCTCATCATAGGTTTTTTCAGGAGAATTGCTATGCTGAGTACATTTGTTCTTTTTATGTTCGGCGCTATCGTTTTCACTAACTCTGTAGACTATGTTTTTCATAATTTGATGGAAGAACATCAGCGTAAACGTGTAAACATACTGCTTGGACTAGAACAGGACCCACTGGGATACGGTTATAATGTAAATCAGAGCCAGATAGCTATCGGATCAGGAGGATTCTTAGGAAAAGGTTTTCTACAGGGAACCCAAACAAAATTTAATTTTGTACCCGAACAAAGTACAGACTTCATATTCTGCACCATTGGCGAAGAATGGGGTTTCATTGGATCTGCAGTGGTTATTGGGCTTTTCATGTTTCTTATGTACAGAATTATCATAATTTCGGAACGACAGCGATCAACATTTTCGAGGATATACGGATACTGTGTTGCCTCAGTGTTCTTTTCCACTTCACAATCAATATTGGTATGACCATCGGGCTATTGCCTGTAATTGGCATTCCTCTGCCCTTCTTTAGCTACGGAGGATCATCGTTATGGTCCTTTACAATTATGCTTTTTATTTTATTGAGACTGGATGCCTCGAGACTTGAAATCCTGAAATAATCCGATACGGTATGATTGATTTAATGCATAAACTCAAATAAATACCTGCCAATTCCCAGGTAAATCATAACTCCGATAATATCGTCAACTGTGGTAATAAAAGGACCTGTGGCGAGAGCGGGGTCAATTCTGATACGATTCAGAAAAGCGGAACAATTGTTCCAAAGATAGACGCAAAAACAATTACCGTGAACAGGGCAACACTCACCGAAATGGTTAATGCATACGAATGTGTAAAAAAGTAATTATACGCAAAATAATTGACGATAATGTAAGTCCGTTCATTACAGCCACTCCCAGTTCTTTTACCAGCTTTCGCGACGTACTTTCTAGTCCCAGGCTGTTGTTTGCCAAACCTTGCACGATAATTGCCGATGACTGAATTCCCACATTTCCTCCCATAGCTGTAATCATTGGTATAAAAATGGCAAGTTGTGGATAAAGTGATAACTCTCCGGTAAACTGACTTATTACAATTGAGCCCAATATACCGCCGAATAAGGCAACAATAAGCCATGGAATGCGGGCCCGGGTCATTGTCCAGATATTGTCGGTCGAATCGATGTCTTCCGAAATCCCGGACATTAACTGGTAATCCTTTTCGGCCTCGTCGCGGATAACATCAACAATATCGTCGATAGTAATCCGGCCCTTCAACCTCCCGATATGATCAATTACCGGTAAAGCCACCAGATTATATCTTTCCATGATGTTGGCAACTTCAGCAGCAGGTGTGTCGGTTAGTACGGTAAGATTATCAGGATCGTATATAGTTTTAATTTTTGTATTCCCCGAAGCAAGCAACAAATTTTTAAGGGTCACTGTTCCTTTAAAAATATTATTATCGTCAACAGCATAAACATAATATATCTCATCAACATTTTCGGCCTGTTGGCGCATCTCCCGGAGACATGTAAAGATATTCCAGTTAATATTTACCCGGATAAGCTCCGTTGCCATTAAACCCCCGGCTGTATGCTCGTCGTACGACAGCAAATCGGCAATATCTCCAGCCTGGCCAATATCTGGAATTTTTTGCAGAATTTCTACCTGCATCTCATCCGAGAGTTCCGACAAAACGTCGGCAGCATCGTCGGAGTCCATATTGTTAATAAGTTCGCGGGCAATATATTCCGTAGGAAGTTCTTTAAACAGCTCTTCGCGTTCATCTTCTTCCATTTCGGTGATAGCTTCAGCGGAAGTTTCATGATCAAGAAGTGCATAAATATATTGGGCCTCGTCGGTTTCGAGTTCTTCAGTGATATCAGCTATATCGGCTGCATGAAGGTCTTCCACCATCGACAACACAACTTTTTTGTCATCCTTCCGGATTGCTTCCCTGAGATTATCGAGATATGCACGGGTTAACTCAAAAGACTGCATAATAGCTTAATTAATGAGTGTGGAAACAAATTTTGTAAGCTCAACAAATTCGGCCACCGAAAGCTGTTCAGGCCGTTTTCCGAAAAGCGGATGTTCAACTCCCGCAGTATTGGCAACAGCTTTAACAGATTGGAATTACCTTTCTC
>JAAUTT010000399.1 GCA_012031335.1 Bacteroidales bacterium
ATAATTTAGGAAAAGGTTCCTGAAAGGGGATTTAAATTGTCGACAAGCTTGAGGAATATGATGAGATATAATGCTTTTTTGCTTTTTTATTGCCTTTATTCTATTGTCGTGTAACCGGCAGAAAAAATATAACCGGCCGATGATATCGGACGACGATGAATATTGGTTTGAACGCATCCAAGCCGAAGATCTTTCGGGCAATAACTGGCGTTTATGGCTCGATACCACCCGGTCGTGGCAAAGCGATTCCCTTTGGCTTAAACCGAAAGATATTTCAGCACTTCCTGTAAACACACCCTCCTGTGGATGGGACGAACTAGAAAATGGTATAGGGAAAAATATTAAACTACCTGCCACCGTTGAGGAACACTTTTGGGGGCAGAATGGAAATTCTTATGGCGTTACAGGCGATTATAAAGGTGTTTCGTGGTTTAGCAGCCAGATTAATGTTTCGGATAGAGATCGAAGAAACCGGGTAATACTCCATTTCGAAAGTGCGAGAATGAGGGCTGAAGTATATGTGAACCGGAAGCTGGCGGGATATAACCTCATTGACGGCACTCCTTTTGAAGTGGATGCCACACCTTTTATAAAAACCGGTCGAAACCAAATTGCCGTTAGGATTACTGATCCCAACGGCGATTTTACCTGGTGCGACTGGCCTTATTTTACATGGGGCCGATATTCCACTGTTCCAAGCCATGCCTTTGGAGGAATTACCGGACGAGTAAGGCTATTTAAAACCGGGAAATCTTTTATTGATGATGTTTTTATAAAAAATAAACCCATGGTTACCGATATTGATGCCGAGATTTCGCTTGTACGCCCCGACACAGCTGCAGGCACGCTTCATTTCAGCATAACACAATGGGGCTCACGTGAGATTTTACTGGAAAATAAAGTAGAACTGACAACCGATTCGACAAGCGCTGTTATCAGGAAATCGATCAGCATGCCCGGCGCTACACCCTGGTCGGTAAACTCACCCGCCCTTTACCAGTTAAATGTAAGCTGGAAAGGAAAAGATGGCAGTACCGATAAGTTTACACGCAGGTTTGGCTTTCGCTGGTTCGAGATCAGGGACATTGATGGGGATAAACAGTTTTATTTGAATAACCAGCGAATTGTTATACGAACAGCCATTTCGTGGGGATTTTGGCCCGTAAATGGCATTTACCCAACAAAAGAGCTGGCCATAAAACAAATAAACACCGCCAAAAAACTCGGACTGAACATGCTGAACTTTCACCGGGCAATAGGCCAGCCAATGGTTCTCGACCTAGCCGACGAGCTGGGAATTCTTTATTACGAGGAACCAGGAGGTTACAGAGAAAGTGATGAATATTTCCCCAAAATGTGGGGACGCGAAAAACTGTTACGCATGGTTAAACGCGACAGAAACCATCCTTCGCTTATAATTTACAATATGGCCAACGAAAGCTGTCAGGATCCCAAACCACAAACCAGGACAGATATTGCCGATGCACATAAGCTTGACGAAACACGCATTATCACATATACATCACAGTATTTCTCTCCCGATATGAAGCAATACGGCGAAAAGTGCCCTAAAACTCCGGCGCCAACAAAAATGTATATGCTTCCATACAACCACGAGATCCAGTTTCAGGGATGGTGGGATGAACATCATGCTGCCGGGCCCGGGTCGTATTACGATGAAATGTATAACAGCCCGGAAAATTACTATCTGAACACCACGCACAGCAAAGAAATTATTTTCTATGGAGAAGAGGGAGCCATAGGGACACCGGGGAGGTTAGAGCTTATAAAGAATACTGTTGAACAGCAGGAAGGAAGAGGTTGGGATGGTCAGGATTATTTGAATTTATTTGAAGCTTATGATAAATTCATTTCAGAGAAGGGCTTCAGGAAAGCATTCCCAAATGTGGATAACCTTACCAGAGCAATGGGTAATGTTGCTTTCTATTATCAGGGCCGGGCTATTGAGAATATGCGTATTAATAATTTAAACGATGGTTATGCTATAAACGGAGTAGGGAAGAAATAAAATTGAGAACCACTCGGGAATTGTGGACTGTTACCGGAATCCGAAAGGAGACGTTAGTCTTATTGCCAATTATAATCAACCTTTATACCTTGCCGTAAAAGCGCGTAATAAAGTATTTGAAACAAATTCCAAAACGCTGGCCGATATTTTTATTGTAAACGAGTTCGATGTAAAGGGTGAGTTTGACCTTGAGGTAAGCGTTTCGGATGAAAAGAAGGAGTTTTTTAAGAAAACCTATCCGGTGAGTGTAACAGGCGGAAATGTATACGGAGAATTGCTAGTAAAAGGCATAGAAATTACACCTGATAGGGAAGGCTATTGTATAATCAGGGCCAAACTTTTCCGCGATAAGGAACTTATCACCGAAGGGTCGGACCAGCTATTTACTGTAATGACCGATGTCAAATCTGTTCAACCTGGGTTTACATTGATGGATTCGTCGGATATCCTGGCAAAATATTTCAGTGCCGCAGGAATCATGAATCCTGGAATTTACAGCGGAGGGCGACCAAAAACATCCTGTTTGATAGTGGGAGCAGCCCTTCCACCTGAGAACTATCCGATTCGACACGAGCTTTACGAGTGGGTAGCTGAAGGTAATACCATAATTGTTGCCGGTAGTGCCGATAAATGGGCCCCATCGCTGGGACGTCGGGAAATTATCGATTTTCGGGGAGTAAAACCTCTGGGAAGTTTGTGGAATGGAGGAAATTATTTTGTGAAGGAGCACCCTGTATTTGAAGGACTACCGCAGAATTGCGTGTTTAACTGGGAATACCAGTGTTTTGTCCAGTACAAACGAAACCGGTATGGCCTGCGGCTGGGTGGAGATGATGTTATAGTGGGAGCCTCGTCCGATCACCGGCAGGAACTCTATTCGGTAGTGAGTATTATCCCTGTAGGGAAAGGTAAAATTATACTTTCGGCATTGGATATACTGGGAGCCATTAAGGAGGGAAATCCTTCGTCGGTTGTGGCAAAGAAACTGCTTTTGAATTATATTAGCTATGCCCAGCGATTAAACAGATAAACATGGAAAGATATTTTATTGCATTTGGAATTGGTGTTACAGCTGCTATTCTCGATGTTGTACCCATGATCATTCAAAAAACTGATAAAAGAGCCTGCTGGTCAGCCTTTGTTCACTGGCTGGTTTTAGGGATGATAATCCCTTTTGTACAATGGGAGATACAAGCATGGTTAAAAGGGCTGATAATTGGAATAATTGCTTCGATACCTGTTATGATAATTGTTGCCGGAAAGGATAAAAAATCACTCATCCCTATCAGTATTTTCTCAGCTGTACTTGGAACTTTGGTTGGCATTGCCGGTGAGTGGCTTATTCCACTTGAACTATAAAAATCTATCCTTTCAAAATGGTCAGCTATTTGCCATATACTACATTGCGTTTTATGGCAAATAACTGATCTTTTCTGTTTTTAAGGCCAGCAATTTGAAAGTGTTCCAGGATTTGGGCTACATTTACTATTCCCACCCGGGGTTCTGTGTTAACGAGCCACGTGAAACACGAATCTGTGATTCCGGTATTTTTACAAAAACCCGGTTAGGATTAAAGGAGATACTATAAGTTGTGGGTACATTATCAGATCTAACCGGAACACCATTTGCTGCGTTGATGGCAGTTGCAGCATCGCCCCATCTGAGAAGGTCGAACCAGCGAAGGCCCTCCAGAGCAAGTTCGTGCCGGCGTTCCATTTTCAAAGCCTCCAGTGAATAGGAAGCAATGGGATCGAGCCCAACACGCATTCTTACCTGGTTGATCCCGGTGGTGGTCTCAGTAAGCTCCGAGTGCATAAGCAGTACATCAGCGAAACGTATCAGGATGTCGTCCTGCATATTCCAAAGTTGCATGTTATTGATCCCACCGTAAAGATCGTAATACATCCCGGTATAAGTATTGTCGTTATTGATATCCCTGAGTACAGCAATGTATTTTTTATTATACAAACCAGTTTCATTTGTCATGTTCCACCCTCCCCAGTTGTATTTATCGCCATAAGTAGGTTCGTTTGGGTCGGTGTTATCCAGGATAGTAGAAATTTTTCGTATGGAATCCTTTGCATCATAACTATCCCTGAGTTGGGGGTTAACACTTCCAATACCCCAGCCAAATCCGAAAGGATAATAATCGAAAGCGCGGGGACTTTGAAACAATACCTGCTGGTTGGAAAAAGCCAGCCGCCCTGTACCACCCCAGTCGGCATGATTGGTATATTTCACTGCAAAAACGGTTTCTGCGGAACCATCGCCTGCCCATTTTACATTTTGTGCATATTTGTAATTATCGTTGTGTTCATCATCACTCAGGTAACTCCATGGCCATATGCTTCGGTAATCGGGTAGCAATTTAAATCCACTGTTAGTCATGCAATCTTCTAACCATTGTACCACCTGTTGTTTGGTTATAGAACCCCCTCCGGCAAGAGGCAGAGCAGCCTGATCGTAAAATCCGGTATAGAAAAGGAATACCCTTGCCATCAGTGCCTGAGCTGCCCATTTTGTTGCATGACCAGCTCTTGACATAGTGTATGGGACATTTTCCATGCTATCAATAGCGATCTGAAGATCAGAGCCTATCTGGGCATAAATCTCCTGAGCCGGGGCTTTTGGAAGATATTCCAGTTCAGCTTTCAAATCCAGAGGTACTTCTCCAAAAAACTGAGCAAGCCGAAAATACTGCAAAGCCCGGAGAAAATGTGCCTCACCGCGGTCCCTTTTTCTTTCCGTTGCATTACTGTAAACTGCCTGGTCGAAATTGTTGATAAGGTTATTCAGGATGAAAATGCCTTCATAACACCGGGCATAAAGATTATAATACAAATCTTCGGTAGGATTTTCGAATTTATCCGTACCAATGGTCTGTATATCATTTGTACCTCCCCCGCTAAAGGCATCGTCGCTTAAGATGTTGGCAATCAGCATCGGGTGGTTGCCACCCGCATCGATAGCCAGTGTTGAATAAGCCCCTGTAAGCGCTTCATTAACCTCTTCAGGATTTCTGTAATAATTACTCAGGTTTTTTTCGTAGAGGTTATTCTGATCAAGAAATTCCTTTCCACAACCTGATAAGATTGGAATTATGAGTATGCTGTATATTATTGCTTTTTTCATACGTATAAATTTATTTTAAAGGTTGTATGGAATACGCCATGATGTTGGAATTTAATCATTTCGCCTGGTGTTTATTAATCATGGCTATTTCATATGTACAAATTTTTTAGTTAAAGGT
>JAAUTT010000400.1 GCA_012031335.1 Bacteroidales bacterium
CTCCTCCATATTGAACCGCGAAGGATCGGAAAAGTAAACGGTCAGATTATTCAGGTAATAAGGTATGCTGATTTTGGCTTCGTCGCCGCAAACCTCTCGTGTTTTCCCCTTTCCCTGAAAATTCAGTTTATTTATCCGGATATGGGTATTCATATTCAGGTTTCCGGGATGGTAAGCGTCGAATACAATAAAACCTCTATGGTTAGGAAAAATAATGTTTTTACTATCAATTTTAATAATTTCCAGGTCGTTGCCGGGCGAATGAATATTTCTCTGGTTGAGTTCCAGGATTTTTTTGGTTTTGAAATCGATACCTATTTCAAAAAGAGCTATTTTATTTTCAAAAACAAACCAGTAAAGATTTTTTTCGAAAGGGAGAATTTGTGCTGCTTTGCTAAATTCCTTCAGTTGGTTGTTCAATGCCGAAAAAGGGATAATTTTTCCAGCATCGTAATCGTAGGTATAAAGTCGCTCATTGCTGGTAAAAACAATCCTGTTATTAATATTGAATACATCGATATTACCTGATATACCGGGAATTTCTCCAAAAAATTCCTTTTTAACCAGAGAGTCGAGTGTTTCGTTAAGTTCCAGTTTGTAAATACCACGTTGATGATGCGAAACCCATACATAGCCAAGGTAATCGACTTCCACATGCCGCGAAGGTTCGTCGTAGCCTTTGATTTTATTTCGATAGGCCCATTTACCGTTTTCTTTTTAAAAAGCACCAATCCTGTATAGTTTCCTTCTATCAGAAATTTTCCAATGGGTTTTATTACCCATCCGCCGGTAACGGGAGATATTTTTCTGAATGTGCCGTTTTCCACCAGAAAGGTACCATCGTTATGTCCGCATAAAACCTGATTGTCGTATTCCCGGAGGGTCCAAACCTGACCCTGACTTCCGGGTACCATTTTTACTTCAGAAAAGCTATAGTGTTCATCCTGGTTTACAATACGGGCCGTGAACAACCCCTGATTTGTCCCAATATATAACTGATCTTCTTTTTTAAGGATGGTATAAATGGTGCCCAGGGTACCGGTAATATTGGTATACTGCACAATAGGCGATAAAACTTCCAGGTAGTTAACACCCTGGTCGAGTCCTACCCATAAGCCCTGGTCACTGTCTTTGAAAAGAGAAAGTACAGTATTGTTATTCAAACCATTCGAAAAGTTGAAAGTCTTTTTGATTTTTCCGTTTGCATTAAATTCCACAATCCCATTCAGGATAGTACCAAAAACATACAAGGAATCGTTCATGGCTACTCCGGCATTGCAGGTGTTGTATTTCAGGAATTCGGAAACTTCGCAGGGAAAAGGTACTATAGAACGTCCATCGTAAATAAACAGGCCATTGTTGGCTGTGCCTATCAGATAGGAATTTTTTCGGTATGGAACCAGGGCATGGATTTTCATGTTGGCAAACTCTGCGCTGCCCGGAATGATATTAAACTTATCATTTCGAAAGTATACAACCCGTTACCCAGTACCTGCACAAAAAATCCTTTTTCCATGGGAAACATAAACAACATGGTAAAGGGAGCCTTATTTTTTTTAATGGTCTTATAATCGTAAACATAAATAGAAGTAAACGACTGGAAATACATTTTACCGTTCTGGCTGTAAATTTTCCATATTTCGTCGTTCTTTTCTAAATCAACCAAGGTGGTTAGCGATGTGTACATCATTTCGCAACCCTGCTTTTTTTGCCAGAAACCAATCTCCTCGAATCCGCCTGTAAAGATGATACCCTTACTGTCGATACACACCGAACGGGCTCCCTTGTTAAATGGCATCCTGTAAATATGGCTTGTTAATCCGTTGTATTCTATCAATCCTTCGCTGTTGGCAAAATAAATCAATCTGTTTATAGGATGTTGAAATATCGCCCAGTTTTGGTTTTCGATACTGATATTGCCGAGATAAAGTTCTTGATTTCGTGGTACTGGTTAACAGGTGCCCCCCAAAGGTGGAACATAAAAGAAAAACAAACGAGAATAAAGTATGTAAGGCGGATTTTCAGCATTCGCCAATTATATTAGCGAATACAAAAATAAGAAACCCGGAGAACTAACCTCCGGGTTTATGATATATTATTAGACATGGATTTATCACTATGTACCCAAACTTTAAATAAACTTATTTTAGTGCACTCTTTTCAGCCAATATTGCTTTTTTGGCATTCTCATCGACTTTAAATCCGAGTTTTTCCAATCCGTTTTGGACATCGGCCGATGCCATGAACAAATCCCACAATAACCCTGTTCTGTAGTTTTCCATCATAACAACAATGGGGCCCTGGTCTATAGCCAGGTAGCGCTGCGGATACCAGTTATGATGCACGCTGAAGGCATCGTAAAAGCCAAATTCACCCCATAACTTTTCACCCAGTTTGGTGTAGAAATGTTTCATTGCATCCATGGAATACTGCGGTGTATAAGGGAATGAGGATAATGCAGCTGTAGGAGATATCACCCCGACATCATTGGTTTCACCTGGAGCATGGGCACTATAGCCATTCACCGAATAACTGGCAGTTAAACCCCAGCATGTTGAGTCGTAGCCTGCGTAGTTTTTAGGGTTGAGGATGCACCAGCGCCGGTTTATGAGCGTTTGGTTTTTATTATGTTCCCAGTAATTGGCATACCTGTCGCTCAAACCACGCGGATCCAATCCGAGGTATGAGTAATGCTCCCAAAAAGCGGACCGCCATATTCTTCGGCGCTATTATGTTTGAGATAAAGCTTATAGCCGTATTTTTCTCTATCCGATTCAATTTTTTCCACCGCGGGCCCAGCCCTGGTGATAAGCTTCGGGCTTAACCGGATAGGTAGGAGACGAAGCGGCCAATACGTAAAGAATAAGACATTCGTTATACCCTTCTACCGCGAAATTCATTGCCCAGCCTTTATCGGGAGACCAGTGCCAGTAAATTACATTTTTGCCCTGTGTAAACCAGCTCCATTCCACTTCGCGCCAAAGCTTGTCGATATCGGTTGCAAGTTTCTTTTCCTGATCGTTGCCGTTTATAAAATATTGCTTAACAGCAATGAGTCCCTGTATAAGGTATGCTGTTTCCACCAGGTCGGCGCCGTTGTCGTTCGGACTGAATGGTTTTACTTTTCCGGTTTCGCCGTTTAACCAGTGAGGCCACGCTCCGTGGAAACGGTCGGCCTTTTTCAGAAAGTCCACAATATGTTGAAGTCGCTCGAAGCCCTGCTGCCGGGTGATAAATCCTCTTTCGATTCCTGCAAGAATAGCCATTACCCCAAAACCAGTTCCACCTGAAGTCACAATATGCTTATCGTTTTCGGGATAAACATTATCCGAATGGTATCTTTCGCGCGCCATTCCCGAGGTAGGTTCGGCTCCATCCCAGAAATATTGGAAAGTACGGTACTGAACAAGGGTAAACAGGGAGTCGGGCGAAAGCGTTTCGTTGGACAAAGATGCTGTTTTATCGGCTTGCCCTGCTGTTTGCGTTTTGCATGCTACGCCTAACAGGACAGCTACCACCAGTAATGTCAGTATTCTTGTTATCATTTTGCTATATTTTGATTAATAAGTAAATCCTAATTTATTTAAACCATTCCGAACATCGGTATCCTTCATGAATAGATTCCAAAGAAGCTGACTGCGGTAATTTTCTATCATGCAGACGATAGGACCCTGGTCAATCGCAAGGTACGACGATGCAAACCACCCATCGTTCAGGTTCACGGCATCGTAAAACCCATACTCTCCCCATAATTTGTCACCCAGCACATAATAAAAGAATTTCAATGCTTTCATGCTTTCCTCGGGTGTGTATGGAAAAGATGACAAGGCAGCAGTAGGTGCAACCACCCCAATATCGTTATTTGGAGAACTGGCTGTGTAACCGTTTTTGATATCACTTGCCGTAAGACCCCAGAATGTATCGGAATAGCCTTGCTGTTTTTGGGATTTGCTTTTGCATATTCGTAATGAATACGTGCATGCGCCATATTTTGGGTGAAATAATTTGCATAGGCATCCTGAAGATTTCGGGGATCGAGGCCCAGAAAGGAATAATGTGCAAAGAAAAGAGGCCCACCACGGTCTTCTCCCAGAGGGAGCTGGATATTGTAAAATGTTTTTCCGTTTTTAATAGCACCATTGCGTGCCCATCCCTCGTCGTAAACCTGTTTGGTAATGGCGTGGGATGGAGAAGAAGCAGCCAGAACATAAACAATCAGTGCTTCGTTCCAACCTGTGACTGACATATTCATTTCCCAATTGTAAGTGGGTGACCAATGCCAGTATAATTTATTTTCGTTGTTTTTGCGATACCAGTCCCATTCAATGTTTTTTCCCATAGGCTTTTTGAAATGGGTATCGCACATGGTTTTTTCGGGGGCACTTCCATCTTTAAAATATTGATTAACTATAAGTAATCCCTGTGCAAGATAGGATGTTTCCACCAGGTCGCCTCCATTATCTTTGGTACTGAAAGCGATAGCTTTTCCGGTGCTGCCATTGAGCCAATGAGGAAAAGCGCCATGAAATTTTTCTGTTTCGGAATTATTCAGAAAATTCACCATTTTCTGCAGGTGCTCAAATCCTTGCTGCCGGGTAATAAAGCCCCGTTCAATGGCAACAAGTATGGTCATCATTCCAAAGCCTGAACCTCCTGAGGTAACTACATCGCCCGAACCGGCCCTTTCGCGGGAAAGTCCCGATATAGGATGAGCATGATCCCAGAAATAGCGGAATGTTTGTTTTTGTACAAGAGTAAGTAGTGAATCATTGGAAATTTGAGGGAATTTGGGTGTAGAATCGAGAGCTGTAGAAAAAGTAAATGTGAAACCTTCGGCCAGGGAACCACCCAGATTTTGCCCCACATCCATTAGAAACCGGTAAGTGGTTAAGGATTTTACAGGATTTCGGGGCTTTATATTCAGGGACTTTGCATTAGCGCTAAAGCTGTAAGCATAAGCGGTATCGACTTCGCCTGTAAAGAAAATCTTACTTTTATTAAAACTTGAGGTATCGACACCTTTATTGAAGTTCACGGTGACAAGCAAATTTTTAAAATCAACATTTTTGAGATTTCCGTTATTGGAAACGCGAACATTGTTGACAAGAACAGAATCGATCAATATGTCCTTGTTGGCTGAACCACCCGGATCGTCTTTCTTACAGGAAGAGTACAACAAACAATACAAACAAAGGGAAAGAATATTTTCATATTTCCTGATTAGATGAATGAGAGTGGAAGAAAAAAGAGATAGAAATCTC
>JAAUTT010000401.1 GCA_012031335.1 Bacteroidales bacterium
TTAAGAATATCGTTTATTGCACGTGTTATGAAATTTGCAACCTGTGGCGGAGTGTAATAAACGCCTTTCTGTTTGCGAAGGTTTTTATCGTAAGCCGCAAGGAAGGTTTCGTAAAAATAAATATAAGGGTCAGTTTCAAAATCATCACTGTCTTTAATCCGCTTGGTAATGATAACTGACGTTTAAGTTCAGCCAGTTTGATGTTGTTCATAATCGAAATGGTTTCGTCTATAATCCATTTCGTTTCCTTGTATTGCTCGTTGTTGAGTTCGTCTAAGAAGCTAACCAACTCACGGATTAATTGAAATGACTTTGGTATATATTCCTTTGCATTGGTAAGGCTAATAGTTTTGGTATCTGCGTTAAGCCTTGCAAGGAATAAACCGTAAATAAGCATTTGAGCAAAAGCATCGGCAAACTCGGCTAATTCGAGTTCGTGAAATACATTTTGTTTAAAGGTTTCGTAAAGGCCAAACAAGCGACCTTCTGTATGCTCGGCTTGCTGGTGCAATAATTCATCAAGTAAAAAGTCTTTCAGGTTCTTGCTACGTGTAGCAAGTGCAAGAGCTAATTCTTCGGGGTTGGCTATTTGCTGCGGAGCTTGCGAAAAGAAAAACGAAATTAGCTTTTCAACTTTTGCGCATTTCTCTGTGTCGGGCTTAAATTTTTTGTTTTCTAAATCGCTCTGGTAGCAAAGTGTTTCACGTTGTATAGTGTCGCCTTTAATCCAAACAAACTCAATGTAATTGGTAAGTAATATATTTTGAGATAACTCCCGGTATTTTTTAATTTGGTCAGTTTTGAGAATCTTATCAAGGTTCTCAGTTATCTTTTTGTTCTCAACGTAGCCTATTATTGCACTGTCGGTATAAACTTTAAAATCAGGTGAGCCGTAATTATCTTTACGTTTGGGTTCGTGGAGAATCTTAATCTTGTTGTTACTGTTTTGGCACTGGTCGGCAAATTGCTTTAAAAGTATCTCTAAGGCAGAACGCTTTGAATGCTCAGTAATATTGTCAATTTGCTCGGACTGTAAGTCCTTTATGTAATCTTTAAAATCAATCATTTATCAGTAATTATTCCGCTAATGTAAAGAAATCAGCATTTAAAAACTTATCAAGTTGCAGAAAATTATCCACGAAAGCAGGTGCGGTGGGAAGAAAGCAAGTGTTTGGCAGCGAAGGGATGGTTGCAGGGATGGGCTGACAAACTTTTGCTTTAGCGTTGGGTTCTTTTCTTTTATCATTCATTTTTCATCCGTTATCATGGTCGCTGGTCTTTTTTTAGGCTTGGCGCTAACGGATGGCGGTATGGTTAGTTGCCGATTTCGAAGCACTTCACTATCAAGTTACAACTACTTTTGATGCGAGCTGTGCCTCTCGAATACCCACTGCACCGGCAATTAACTATACCGCGTGTTGGCAACTGGTGTTCATTCATATCCGTCTGTTATTCATTTATTTAGCTTTATTTTTTGTCATTGTCAATCTGCACCAACCTATCCACGAAGCACAAATTTATTTTGTTTTTTGAGCGTGGCAATCCTAAAACTGTCCTGAAAGGCGGTTACTTGGGCTGGATTTGCAAGCTCTTTGACAAAGCTTTGGTTAGATCGTTGGCTCGTGGGGCTTTGGCAATGTGCTTGCAAATAGGGTAGGCCTTTATTTGGGGTCTCTTTTGGTTGGAAGATGTTTCCCAAAATATCCGATTAAAATTTTCCTATTTTCCCTGTCTGGCAGAAAATGTAAACGCATTGCACCACTAAAATTTTTCACATGAAAACCAAAAAAAAGCGAAACGCTATTAACAGTAAACTTTCTATATATAGCAAGCTTTGGATTTTGTTTTACACTGTCAGATTCATCGGATATATCCAGCTTCGTTTTATCTTGAATTGATTTCAAAGAATAATCATTTGTTGAATCTAAACAATATGCATCTAAAGTTTTCAATACATTCCATAACTGTCCAAAAATGGTATCTGATATAGATAATCCTTTAAAATCTTTTTCTGAATTGCCACAAAAAATTAAGTTTTTAAATTCAAGACTTCTATTCTCCCATAATTCTTTACCCTTCCTAAGGTTTGATTTTCTTTGTGCTTCAAACTCGGTTATATATTCTAACCAAGTTGAATGTAATGATACATTATCAATTTTAACTATCTCTTCTGTTAATTCATCACCTATAATCTCACACTTTGTTGCCTCAATATTTTTTCTTTGCCACAATACTTCGGATTCAAAACTTATTGATAATTGTTTTAATAAATATGCTATACTTAAAGATGGAAATAATTGATGTGGTTTGTCTAACAAGTAAAAATCGCAGCCTTCAAACCGTCTTTTTATATTTGGCATTTCAAGTGGTATTTGAGGAAAATCAGTTTTTGAAATAAAAACTTTTATTTTTCTTTCAAGTTCTTTGTCTTTCCCCTTTAACCATTCTCTCAGCGGTAAATCTTTGCAAATTTGTAATTCAAACCAATTCTTTCCTATTTTTTCACTTACCCTAATAGTCTTGAACCTATTTGCAAATGCATCAACAACAATTGTTATAAAACCAGGAAACTTCTCATTTGCATCTTGAATAGTCTTAAATGGCACTGACTCTTCGTTTAATATTAAAAATTCCATAACGAAGAGATTACTTTAACAATGCATCTATTTGCTTATCCCACTCATCGAAGAATCCATCTGGCCATTCATCCAATCTGCCATTTTCATCAATAAATGGTTGCATAGTATCTATTAAATATTCTGGATTCTCTTTGTTTCTTTGCAAGTAATAAATGGAGATATTTTCACTATCAATTAATTTATTTTTTACTGCAACTCTAACTCCATTTAAAAAATGGTCGCTATGAGTCTCAGCAATAATCTGTACTCCACTTTGAGCGGCTAAGGAAATAAGTCTACCAATTACTGATTGACCGGCAGGGTGTAAATGTGCTTCGGGATTTTCAATTAATAATAAATCGTTTGGCTGAGATGCTAATACTGCTGTAATAACGGGTAAAACATAGGTAAGGCCAAATCCAACATTCTCAGGTCTGAATTTTTCAGTATATCCATGGCGTGTTTCAAATTCAAAATGCAAACTAGCTTGATTTACTTCCTCAATTACCTTCGCAGTAATCCTAACACCAGGAGTAATTTCAGACATCCAAGCATCAATATTTGAGAGCAAAGTATCAGCTTTTGCTTTTGGATGAGCAAGTAATTTGTTTGTTAATGGTTTTAATTGATTTTCAGCAATAAAATGTACTGTAAATTGCCCAAGTTTGCCTAATGAATTTTGCGTATTTATTTCAAAGGGGTCAACAGGAAAGGTACTACGTGGACTCATTCTTTCAGCAGAAAGATACTGAAATCGATTACTAAATAAAGCCTTATTATGAATTTCATCATCATTACAGGTTGGGAAAGGCTTATTTATGGGTTGCACATTTGAAGAACTATTATAACCAAATTCAAAATTGAAATATGTGTTATCATCCCAATTTAGGTAAAACTTAATTATTTCATTTTCTGCATCATTTGAAAGAATATCTTTTCCTAAACCTAAATTAATATAACGAGAACTATTTAACATCAGGCCTTTACTAAAATCAGGATTTTGGTCATAAGATTGCCGAATTAATAACAATGCTTGAATAAGGGTGGATTTTCCCATACTATTAAGTCCCGCTAATAATGTTAAATTACTTAAAACAAAATCGGCTTTACGTAATGCTTTAAAGTTTTCAATATGAATAGATTGCAACATTTTAGCTGAATTTATTTATTAATTCTAAAATACAATTAAACCTATATTTTACATTTTCGGTATCAGTTGTTGAATATGAAATGGCAGCAAAAAAATAATCACTAGACATAAGTTTTTTGAAATCATCAAGGAATTCAGATTTATTAGCTAATAATTTTTCTTGGTGTTCCTTTGTAAGGGAAGAAAATAGAACTGTTATAACTTCAAATAAAGCACGATTTAATACTTTATTCTTGTCTTTATCAACAAGAGACTTCCTAAAAGCATCCTTTCCAAATAGTTCCCCTGATAATAGTAGTGAACCCTCAAAAGATTCTGAAAGTTGCCTAAGTTGATTCTCAGTTAAATCTTCACCCAAACTATCCATGGTGCTATTCAGAAACTTTATCATGGGTGATTTATAATTATTGAATGAAGTAATCTTAAAAGCACAGAATCTTAAAACTAGCTCTTTATCAAGCATACGTTTATCTGGAGCACGAACAACCTTTTTGAAAACATCAGTTTCAGTAAGAGATTTTAAAAATTTTGATGCTTTTCCTTCATTTGTACTTTGACTAAGTGCATGTCTTATTTCTTGAGCATTAAGAGTTAATCCACCAGTATTTATTCTATAAAACAAACTATATTTAACTTCTTTTGGCGTGGCAGGTTTAATTAAATATAATGTTACTGGAGCTTCATTTATTCGCCTTTGTAAAGTACGAGGTAAATCATCATAAAAGGCTCCTTCATAATCACGCATAAATTCAAGTCCTTTTAATGCAAGTTTTTTATTCCCTTTTTCAAGTACAAATCTCTTTATTGTTGTTAACCGTTGCAAACCATCAACAACTTGCCAATGTTCATCATTTGTTGCATCAAAATAAAATGCTGGTAATGGTAAGCGAATAAATAAGGATTCAATTAATCTTCCTTTTAGTTCATTACGCCAAAGGTCAGCAGTTCTTTGAAAATCCGGACTTAAATCAATTTCGTTATTGTCCAAACGAGTTATTAAAGTACTCATTGTAGTCTGCAACACCTGAATTTCAATATCTTTGGGGTCAAAAGGCTCCTTTAAGTCGGAGATTTCTTGCTCAAGGTCTTTTGTTTCATCTTGGTCAAACTCTTCAACTTCAGAATCTATAATTAATTGTTCGTATTTACTCATATTAAATTTGCTTTATGCAAAGATGCATTTTTCGTTTTTACTGCATTTGCTATTTAATCCACAAATGTACTTATTCACAATCATTAATCAAGATATAGAAAGTCGGCAAGGCACTCTTTGGCAAAGCTTTGGTTTGAGCATCGGCTCGTGGGGCTTTGCCAATGTGTGCAATGTGGGTGGGGTTTCATTTTTCTTTTTTTGCGGGGGGAAGAAAAAACAAAATAAATTTCCATCAAATTTGCTTATTTCACTCGAAAAGTATACCAGAGTTTCTCTTTAAAAACGGGATCAATAAATGTTTTGTTTTCAGTTGCTGCCAATTAATGTACAACTCTGT
>JAAUTT010000402.1 GCA_012031335.1 Bacteroidales bacterium
TGATGCCGGTGAAAGTTGTCAGGCGATCCAATGGCGATGGAACAATTGCTGGCATCCCGAAATTGCCGGAGATAAGGATGGTGACGGAAACATACCGCTCCCGAAATTTGTGGCGATGTGGACGGCGATGGCAATATCACAAACCCAGAATTTGCCGGTGACAAGAATGGTGATGGTACAGCTGATGCCGGTGAAAAAGTGGGTGATAATAACGGCGACGGTACATTTAACTCTCCCGAAATTGCCGGTGATAAAGATGGTGACGGCAACATTACCGCACCCGAAATATGCGGAGATGTAGACGGCAATGGCAATATCTCAAACCCAGAATTTGCCGGTGACAAGGATGGTGATGGCACTGCTGATGCCGGTGAAGTTGCTGGTGATACAAATGGCGATGGGAATGTTACATCACCCGAACTGGCCGGTGATACAAATGGGGATGGAACAATTGATAATGAGGAAATTGCTGGTGATGTAAATGGCGATGGCACTATCAATTCATCTGAATTAACCGGTGACCTAAATGGGGATGGCTTAATTACAAGTCCCGAAATTCTTGGAGATATTAACGGTAACGATGAAATTGATGACACTGAAGTTGCCGGAGATACCAACGGAGACGGACAAATTAATGCTGATGAGATAAGAACCATCGATCCGGCCAAAGATCATAAGAATATCAACCATTTATTCAGTCCGAATACCGATGGCGTAAATGATTACTGGAAATTACCGGAAATTGAAAAGTTTGGCCGTGTTCAGGTAAAAATTTACAACCGTTGGGGTGGCCTGGTATACGAATCAACCAATTACCAGAACGATTGGGATGGTACCACAATGGTAAACCTGTTCCCGAAGGGGCTTATTTCTACTTCCTGAAAACAGAAATGGAAGGTGATAAAACAGGGGTAATCAATATTGTACGCTAATAATTAACAAATATGGAAATCGGGACAAGTTATCTTGTTCCGGTTTCTATAATAAAAGAAATATATATGAAGAATATTATACAGATCATATCAGGCTTATTGCTTTGTTCATCCTTATGGGGGCAACAATTGCCATTGACCGAAAGTTACTTCGTCGACAAATATGCGCTCTCTTCTGCCTATGCCGGCAATAGCGACAATAAAAGCCTGTTTGCAAGTTATCGCCGCGACTGGTCCGGTGTAAGCACAGGGCCTCGTACTTTTCGCCTGAGTTATCACGACGGATTTCAATCTAAAGCAGGCATTGGAGGAAAAATGGTTTTTGATAAAACCGGTATCTTCCAGCAATTCTTTGGAATGGCAACCTATACATACCGTACTGAGTTCGTACAGGATCACTTTTTGTTCTTTGGCCTTTCGGCGGGTTTATACCGAAATACATTGAATTTTAGCAATTATTACAACGATCCGAATTTTACTACCGACCCTACCATGATCAATAAAGATGTAAAATCGAAAATGAAGTTTGTTTCCGATTTCTCCATGGTTTATTCGTTCAAAGGAATTGAAACGGGGATTATGTTTACAAATATCAATTTTGGAGAAGCCAGTTATTCGGATGTAAGCGTGAAATATCGTCCGCTTTCAAACTACCAGATACATGCTTCCTATACTTATGCATTACAGCAAAACTGGGCCTTCTCACCGATAGTAATTTTACGTGGCGGGAAGGATATTGGCAGCCAGCTCGAAATAGCGGCCCAGGCTTCGTATCGGAAAATAGTATGGGCTAGTCTGATTCATCGTGGTAAAGGTGTTTTGGGTTTTGGTATTGGGGCTAATCCGTTAAAAGGGATCGTGTTTAACTACAACTATAACCTGAGTTCGAACATTACCGTTAACGCCTTCCAAAATCATGAAATTACACTCGGACTTAAGCTGGGCGAATTCTTAATGAAAAAAGAACCGGTTCAGGTGAATTAAATTTCAATGGTAATCCTTTAGAAACTTTAATGAATTCCATGGCCCGGGAAGTTTTTGGTATGAATGGCAGACAATCCTAATCAAGAAAACTGACTTCGCTATTTTACCGGTGGTTCAGCACAACCTATTTATTTCACTGACCCACCAGGAAGATATTTAGAAATCAGGGAGAGGATTCCCAGGCATATACCTCTTGCATTACTCTGTGCCTCCTCTTGTATTTCTCTGTGTAACAAAAAATTACATAGAGAAATTCAAGGAGACACAGAGAAATACAGGTGAGTAAACTATTTCAACACCACCTCAATTACCGGAATTTCACTATTAGGTTTTAATATCGGTAAGCTCAGTCTGACAGTGTTTGTATCGTTCTTCACGGGCGAATACCTTACTTCCGATGCATCGTGAAGGAATTGCATGTATTTTACCTTATCGCTCATGTTCTTTATCTGCAGGGATCCCATGGGATATGCCAACAGGTGTACATACAATCTTTTGTAACAGGGTTATAGGTGAGTAGTGTGTTGGGTGGAGCCACAAATTCAGCCGGAGCTTCGGTACAGTTATAAATGGAGCGGCTGTTGTACTTCATCCATTCGCCCATCCCCGAAAGGCGGTCCTGTGCTCTCTGGTCGAAAACACCACGTGCAGTAGGTCCAACATTGAGTAACAGGTTTCCTCCCTTGCTTACCGTTTCTATCAGCAGCTCCAGCAATTGGGCATTGCTTTTCCAGGTATTCTCGTCGCGATGGTACCCCCACGATCACGAGAATGTCTGACAGGTTTCCCAGGCAACCTTTTTGCCGTTGTGCTCGGGCCATTTTTCTACCTTATACTGTTCGGGCGATACAAAATCGAAACCTCCATCCACATCCGAGAGATCAAGACGGTCGTCCACAATAATCTTAGGCTGAAGCTGGCGTGTCAGTTTCAGCAGATTTTCGGCGTCCCAGTCGGCACGACCTTTTCCGTTTTCCGGGAAGGAAAAATCGAACCAGATAACACTGATTTCGCCATAATTGGTGAGCAACTCACGAACCTGGTTTTTCATGTATTCCTGGTATTTCTTCATATCCTTGCCTTTGTTGAGGCGTACATAAGCTGTATCCGAATCCTGCCGCTGCGGATGACGCGAGTCGATAGTGTAGTCGGGATGATGCCAGTCAATAAGCGAATAGTAAAATCCAACCTTCAATCCTTCAGCACGAAAGGCTTCCACATATTCTTTAATCAAATCTTTACCGATAGGCGTGTTGGTTGATTTATAGTCGGTAAATTTCGAATCGAACAGGCAAAAACCTTCGTGGTGCTTGGCTGTGAGTACAACATACTTCATTCCGGCAGCTTTTGCCATTTTTGCCCACTCACGCGGATTGTACATATCGGGATTGAAATGCTCAAAATATTTCTGGTACTGTTCGTTGGTAAGCCTTTCATGGTTTTTTACCCACTCATGTCGCGCCGGTAAGGCATACAAGCCCCAGTGGATAAACATTCCAAAACGATCGTTCGTCCACCATTGCATACGCTGTGCCTTTTGTTCGGGAGATTCCTTGGGAAGTTGTGCTTTTATAGGAGTTACTGCCCCCATAAACAGCAATAGGGCAAGAAACCCGGGGATTAGTCTAATTTTCATGATAGTTAAGTTTAATAGTTTTGATGAAAATAAAGGTAAGAGAAAATGGAAGAATATTTTTGAAGAAATGAAAGTTTAATTTTCCGGGACCCTAAGCTTTTGCATAAAATACAGATTAGTCGACAGACGACGGACCACAGCCAAATGCAATCAAGTCGATAGCAATTAGTCGATGGTCGATAGACAATACAGAAAAGACCACAGTCGACGGACGACAGCCAATACACCCACAACAGCAATTGATACACCCCACTATTGTCTTTATACGGCTACGAAATGAGCCGTGGTCTGAAGTCTGTCGGCCGTGGACTAAATGTATTTAACTATGGACTATCGCCTATCGCCTATGGACTCAAACCACATCATTCAAACCACAAACAATCGATGTCAAACAGTTTGGTACCATCTTCAACTCCCTTAAACTCCAGCCAGAGAGCCTGTACCCCTTTCACAGGTGCAATGGGACAGGAAAATTCATCATATTTCGAACGTTCGCTGAGCGGTGGCACATTTAGGGTGGCAATTATCTTCCCGGTAGAGCCGCCAATGCGGACATTGATTGTACCTCCGTTGTAAGAGTGTGCCCTGATCTTAAAGGTTGATACTCCTTTTCCGAAATCGATGTATTTATAGGCAGCTAAATCGCCATTCCAGATACTGCGGAGTGCTTCGTTGCCCGGCCCAATCAACTCAATACGGCAATAGCCTGAGAGAAAACAGGCCCTTTCGGCTTCTATTTTCGCCATGGCATCCAGCGGCTTGCCTGCGCCCTGCGAGGTCATCTCTACCTCATCGATGGTGCCATCGGTGTTAAAGAAAATGGGTTCGACACAAGCCCTGCGCATCATCTGCGAGCCATGCGACGAGCGGTGATAAAACACATACCATTGTCCTTTGAATTCGGCAATCGACCCATGGTTATTCCACGATTCGGGATCGCAACCGAAATTGTCGATGATTATTCCCCGATAGGTAAACGGACCTAAGGGAGAGGTAGCAGTGGAATATCCAAGGCAAGTGGGACGCCGGTCGCGGCGACCTTCGTGCGCATAAAAGGCATAGTAAATCCCATTGCGTTTAAACACAAAGCTACCTTCGTGAAAAAAGTGTTCTTTATTGTTGATCAGATTATCGGTGATGGTCGATTCTTCCAATTCGGTCATATTGGGTTTCATTTTAGCCCCCTTCAATGTAAACTGACCCCAGTAATAGTAGGCCTGACCGTCGTCGTCAATAAAAATGGTAGGATCAATTTCCTCGTATTTGCCAACATTCAGTTTTTTGGCATTGGTAAACGGACCGAGGGGTGATTTTGATGTAGCCACCCCTTCGCTGTATTTGCGATCTGGAGTACAAAAATACATGTAATACTGATTGTTACGGAACATGGCATCGGGTGCAAACAACAGGGCATCGGTTTCTTTTACCTGGTCGTTTTCACCTTTGGTTGAAAAAACATTGAGTTGCATATCCCACTTCTTCATGTCGGCCGAATGCAACACATCGTGTTTATAAGAGCACCAATGTCCAACGCCATCGTCAGGTTGAGCCGTAAATGTACATTTTGCCATCGGCCCAAACGCGTGCGGTAGGATCGGCAATATAGGTTCCAATGGGACAGATGGGATTTTGGGCCAGAAGACCTCCGGTAACCAGGAGAAAGGCAAGGATGGTGTGTATTTTCATAAACCGGTT
>JAAUTT010000403.1 GCA_012031335.1 Bacteroidales bacterium
AAACGCTCACAGGAGCGGTGTACGGAACATCGATAGGTGTTTCGGATATGGAAAAAATCACTGGTTTTTTATAAAGAAATCCTGGGATACGACCATGTAGTTTACGATGAAACCGACTCGTTTAAAGATTTAAATTCTATTCCCGGTGAAAAATTCCGGTACAGGAGAGTGTTGCTCAATCACAGCCAATCCCGCACAGGCGCTTTTAGTCAATTGCTTGGCGATAGTCAGATTGAATTATTTCAGGTAACTGACCGGGAAGCTTCCAATATTTTCAGGAACAGGTTCTGGGGCGATCTTGGTTTTATTCATTTATGTTTTGATATTCATGGCATGACTACCCTGCGTGATAAATGCACCGCTTTGGGTCATCCTTTACTGTCGACAGTTCCTCGAGCTTTGACATGGGCGAGGCTGCAGGTCATTTTTCCTATATCGAAGATCCCGACGGGACTCTCATCGAGTTTGTTGAAACGCATAGGATTCCTATTTTTAAAAGGTAGGATGGTATCTGAATCTTCAAAAACGTAATCCGGAAAATCGCTTCCAGGATGGATGCTTAACGCTTTAGCCCTTAACCGGATAAAAGACTGAGATATTCGGATTTTTTAGGGATAAACTGATGAGCTCCCTTTTTCGTTAATTATTTGCCCAATAATAACTTTTGGTTATATGTACAAACCTTAACTTTTAGGAGGTTAAGGTTTGTAAATTATACCCTTTTCGCGATTTTTCCAGGTCGAAATTCGCTCAAACTGTCAAATTAGTTCTATTTATCTTTCCTGAACATGATGTATCATGAAAGAAATTATTATTTCAGCTGATTCCGGTTTGCCTTTTACCTGGATTGATTTTTCGCAGCCAACCATTGAAGAGTTAAACATTGTTGCACGGGAATACCATCTTCATGAGTATACGGTCAGGGACAGTCTGGAACCGGACCACCTGCCCAAGTTTGAATCACTTGATACCGTAAACTTTCTAATAACCCGTGTTTATGCGCCTAAAAATCAGCGTAATCCCCACACCATTCAGGAGCTGACAAGCAAAATTGCTATTTTCTACAATACATCTTTTATAATCACCATACATCGGCAACCGCAACCCTTTATTTTTCAAATACGCGATTCCTGTATTGAAAGCAAAAAATGCCGCACTCCCAACGAACTTATTACCCACATTCTCTGGAATTCGTTGCATACCTACGAAGCTCCTGCACTTGAACTGGCGAAAAGTATCGATTTTTACGAAGACGAAATATTTTTAAAGGACAGGGTCCCCAATATCCAGCCGGAGTCTTTACTTTTTTGAAACGAAAAGCGGCCTCCTGTAAAAAAGTAATTCACCTTACCACCGATGTTATAAACCGGTCGCACCTGGGTGTAAAGAGTAATCCCTTTATGCAGGATATGCTCGACCTGCATCTTAAACTGATGACGCAATATGACCAGATTCAGGACGATGCCAATAACCTGTTGAACACATATATAGCGCTGGCTTCTCAAAAAACAAACGAAGTAGTTAAAATTCTTACCATTTTCTCGGTATTTTTTTTACCACTTACCTTTATAGTAGGTATTTATGGAATGAATTTTGATTTCATGCCCGAATTGCGTGAACGCTGGGGGTATCCGGCGGTACTAATTCTGATGGTGGCTGTTACTTTGTTTATTTACTACTGGTTCCGTTGGAAGAAACTCATAAAAAAGTAGTTACTTTTTTGTAAATTTGCAAGACTAATTTCTGAGATATGATTAGAAAAATTTTACTATCCGCGATAGTTTCACTTACCCTGGTTAATCTTACGGCCCAGGAATCCGAAGAAATACCTGTATTATCGTCTGTAGTCCGGGAAAAACCTTTTGAAAGCAAATTGGAATATAACCTTACTGCCGGGACCTCCTTTATAACTTCCCGGAATTTTGGGAGTGGAAGTGCCAGTTATGTTGCTCCTGAAATCAGCTATAAACTTTCCCCAAAAATTAAAATCAATGCCGGAGTCATGTTTCTCCGTTCAAATGTATATATAAACCGATACCTCTCCATGCCCGGGGAAAGCGTAGTTGTGAAAGCAAAACCTTCCGTAAGCACAATGGCTTATTTTTCAGGAAATTATTTGATTTCAGACCGTTTGTCGATGACGGGGTTTTTAATGAAAGATCTCAGCAATACCGGGATTTACGATAAGAAATACGGTCCCCAGGGCTTTCAAACGATGTCTCTTCAAATGGATTACAAATTAACTGATAATATCACCATTGGTGCCGGAATGCATATGTCGCAGGGGAGGTTATTACGGGGTATCCTTCCACTGGTTTCGGATTTAATTCCGGATACCCCGGTTATTAATCCAGGGGCATTCATTTGAATGTAAAACTTAACTTAACCTTTCTGGTTTTTCCCTTTCACCAGATAGAAAACAGGTGTACTGTTATGAAAAATCTTGTTATTGCTATGGGTATGATTAGTATTGCTCTTTGTGCATCCGGTCAGGAGAAATTGCCTGAACTGAAATGGGAGCTTGGATATGCCAAATCAAGGAACGATGCTCCGGTAAAATATATTCCGGCAGTTATTCCGGGTGCTGTACAGCTCGATATTGCCCGGTCCGAGAAATATGATCCGCACTTCTATGCAGAAAACTGGAAGGACTATTTGTGGATGGAAGATCAGTTTTACATTTATCGAACCCTATTCAACAAACCCCAGCTTGAAGAAGATCAACGATTGTTTTTTATATCGCGTGGCATTGATTATCAGTTCGAGATTTTCATCAACGACGAAAAGATATTGGAACAGGAAGGTATGTTTACCTGGGTTACACTCGATTTAACAGATAAGCTGAAGGCCAGAAACGAACTGAAAATATTCATTTACCCTGTGCCTAAAATGGTGGCTACGCCGGTTGACCGGATACAGGCTGCCCATGTTGCCAAACCTCCGGTAAGTTATGGGTGGGACTGGCACCCGCGCCTCGTTCCGCTGGGTATATGGGATGATACACATCTTGAGATTCGAAATAATACCTATATCGAAAGTTCGGTTGTAGATTATGAACTTACTGATGCACTCGATCAGGTCTCAGTTCATCTGAACCTGACAGGCCGGAATCTTGCCGGGTTCAATTACTCATGGGTACTTAAAGATAAGGTGGGTAATGAAGTGCTTCAAACCTCGGGTAAGTTTAATTCGGAAGGGTTTCATCAGCAATTTCTTTTGAAACAACCCAAACTCTGGTGGCCTCACGATCATGGGGAGCCATACCTGTATACTTCTCACACGGAAATAAGCGATGCTTCAGGAAAGATCATCCAGACAATATCCCGAAAAGTAGGCTTTAGGAGCGTTAAACTGGTGATGAACCAGGGAGCCTGGAGTGAGCTTCAGGGTTTTCCAAAATCCCGCAGCGTTCCACCGGCGCAGTTCGAAGTAAATGGCAGGAAATATTCGCGAAAGGCACCAATTGGGTGAACCCGGAAATTTTTCCCGGTATCATCACTGCCGAAAGATATAACAAGCTGCTCGATCTGGCACTTAAAGCTAACTTCAATACCCTGCGGGTGTGGGGAGGAGGGATTATAAATAAAGAGTCGTTTTATGAACTTTGCGACGAGAAAGGACTTCTGGTCTGGCAGGAGTTTCCCCTAGCCTGTAATCCATATCCCGATAATCCTCATTATCTTAAAATTCTGAAACAGGAAGCTACCTCTGTCATTACCAGATTAAAAACGCATCCTTCACTTGCTTTATGGAGCGGAGGGAACGAGCTTTTTAACAGCTGGTCGGGGATGACCGACCAGAGTCTTCCATTACGATTGCTTAACAGCCTTACCTTTCAGCTCAATCCGGAAGTGCCGTTCATTCCAACATCTCCGCTCATGGGGATGGGACATGGACACTATGTTTTCCGCGATTTCGACACTAAGGAAGAAGTATATGCGCGGATGCAAAAAGCGCATTTTACAGCATATACCGAGTTTGGTATGCCAGGCCCCTCTTCGGTTGAAGTTTTAAAGCAGATAATTCCGGAAAAAGAACTCTGGCCACCAAAACCTGGTACTTCATGGGAAAGTCATCATGCCTTTAAGGCCTGGGTAGGCAATACCTGGCTTATGGAAGATATGCTTGCGGATTATTTCGGACAGGCTGTAAACCTGGAAACACTTGTACAACAAGGACAACTGATGCAGAGCGAAGGATATAAAGCCATTTACGAAGAAGCCCGCCGGCAGAAACCCTATTGCAGCATGGCCCTCAACTGGTGCTTTAATGAACCCTGGCCAACTGCTGCCAACAACAGTATAGTTAATTATCCAGCCCTTCCCAAACCTGCTTTTCAGGTCAGTGAGCGATGCATGCCGACCATTATGTGCCAGTGCACGCATTAAAAAGTTTCAATGGAGAGAAGGGGAGGAGTTTACTGCCGATATCTGGGTGCTGAATGATTTGCCAGAACCCGTCTCGGGTGGCAGAATAACTGTAAGGCTTGTATCGGCCTCGAAAAGTATTGAACTACTCAAGTGGGACTTTGATTCCATCCCGGCAAATCAGAATATGGCCGGTCCAACAGTGCGGTGCATAATGCCTGATCCTGAAGCCGAACAGTTTAAACTGATACTTGAATATGAAGGTAAGCCGCAGTATAATTCGGAATATACAATGTTATTCAAGGGTAATCCGAATAAAAAAAGGGAACACCGGTGATGAATCAGTAAAATGGTGGTTCGTTGATTCCTGAATTTATGGCTACGAAGCAGTTCGGCGTAGCATTTGCTACGTCGTATTATACCCGTAGCATCTGCTACTTTTTAGTTATCTATCTCATTTCTGCCAAAGTAATATTTAATAAAACATTATCCATTTCGACAAAGTTAGGTGGTAGCAAATGTTACCAAAATAGTTGGACGAAGTGAATACTTCGCCCAACCGCTCGATTGTAATTTTATTGCTATCTACGCACATCAAGACTACAAAGCTGTTAGGCGTAGCATTTGCTAAGTCGTTTTATACCCGAAGCTCTGCTACTCTATAGTTATCCATCAAATACCTGCCAAAGTAATATTTAATAAAACAATATCCATTTCAGCATAGTACGCGGTAGCAAATGCTACCAAAATAGTGGGACGAAGTGAAAACTTCGCCCAACCGCTCCGGTTAAATATTATAGCATACCACGACCATCCCGGAGAATGTTATTTTAAAAATAATATCCCTTTTTTTCCAATACAACTTTTTACCTTTTAT
>JAAUTT010000404.1 GCA_012031335.1 Bacteroidales bacterium
CTTCGGCATCTTCAAAAACAATGCACGACTCAGGTGGAACGTTCAGGGCTTTTGCTCCTAAAAAGAAAAACTTCGGGATCGGGTTTTGGCTTTGGATGTTTTGTTTCCGTCAATCACCGCTTTAAAATACCCGGATAAGCCAATCCTTTCGAGGATAAGAGGTGTATTTTTACTTGCCGATCCTATTGCAGTTGGAATGTCTGCATCTTCGAGCTGTCTCAGAAAAGATAACACCCCTGGTAAAATTTCATCGTAGGTCATTTTTTCGATATACCCAACGTATATTTTGTTTTTCCGGTCGGCAAGTTCAAGGCGGGTAGTCTCGTCAAACGAAAGGTTTCCGATTTCGAGCAGAATATCGAGCGACCGCATACGGCTAACACCTTTCAGTCGTTCGTTATCATGTTCCGTAAAATCGAAATTCAGGTCCCTGGCAATTTCCTTCCAGGCAATGTAATGGTATTTGGCTGTATCGACAATTACCCCGTCGAGATCGAAAATACAGGCTTTTACTTTACTCATTCGCTTGTATTTTTGCTTTGATAAAAACGACTGATACACCTGCCAGAATCATACAAACACCGGCAACGCCCAACATATTAATAGCTTTACCGCCTAAGGCTGTAAGGATTGCTCCGCCCAAAAAACCGGCAGCTATCTGCGGAATAGTAATGGTAGCGTTGAATAATCCCATAAAAACACCCATTTTTTCGGCGGGAGTACACCTGAGAGGATAGCATAAGGCATAGCAAGAATAGCAGCCCATGCTATGCCCACGCCAACCATGGAGACAATTAAACCGTATTTATTTTGAATGAAAATCATAGATAACAGGCCTACTCCACCGGCAATAAGTGCTAACATATAAACCGGTTTTCGACCAAAACTATTGGCCAGTTTGGCCATCACAACAGAAAAACAGCGCTCCGAACAAACTATAAATCGCGAATATTACACCAACCCAGTTTGCAGCTTCGTTATAAAAAGCTGAACGGGAATCGCCAACTTCAGTGTTCCATACATTCTGCGCTATCCCTGGAGTTGTATAAACCCACATCAGAAATAATGCGAACCAGGAGAAAAACTGAACAATAGCCAATTGCCACATGGTTGATGGGATATGACTTAACAAGGAGCCCTTAGGTTTTTCTATTGATTCAACAGCAGGCTGATATTGTTCAAATTCTGCCGGTGGATATTCTTTGGTTCGAAAAGAAGTCCATAGCACCGTTAACAACAATGCAGTACCTCCCAGATAAAAGGACCAGATTACAGTGGGAGCAACTTTCTGGTCCCCGATAGGAACATTCGAAACTCCCAGATAAGTAAGTACAATAGGCAATAATGAACCAACCACAGCTCCGGTATTGATGAGGAAACTCTGAATAGAATAGCCTTTGTTTCGCTGTTCCTCCGAAACCATATCTCCCACAAGCGCCTCTGAAAGGTTGCATGGTTACATTAAAGGATGTATCCATAAGCAATAAAATAAAAGCGGCAAAAAATACAGGCGGAAGCAAATGGGCAAAGAATTCGGAATTAGGCATAAAAAACATGGCCATCGCCGAAATAATAGCTCCAGCTAAAATAAAAGGAATGCGGCGTCCTAACCTTGTCCAGGTTTTATCGCTAAACAATCCAATTACAGGTTGAACCAGTAAACCGGCAATAGGAGCCATCAACCAGAAATAGCTGAGATGTTCCACATTTGCCCCTAAGGCCGAAAGAATACGGCTGGTATTTCCATTCTGAAGTGAATATCCAATCTGGACCCCCAGAAAGCCAAAGCTCATATTCCATATTCCCCAAAAGCTGAGAATTGGTTTTTTCTTCATATAAATAATGAGGTTAAATGTTTGCGAAAAGCAAAACAATTAAAAGGCGAAAAATGCCTGTTAGCTGAAAAGAAACTATACTGAAGATTTTATCCGTTGCAAATATAAAATGAATAAAAATGAAAAAGCAAATTTCGAGGCGAATTTATTTTAAATAAGGAAGTTATAAAGGTGAAAAAATACCTGGGAATGTAGATTTAAATCGTTTGCGGAAGAAATAAAAAATAATTGAATCAGGCTTTTGAGGAATAGATTTGGATACAGTCGTCAGATCACAGACGTCAGACCATAGCCAACAGCCAGGAAAAATTATAAAATGTTAGGGTGCTTCTAAAAAAATAATTTAAATGGCTGAAAAAATAAGTTCTGACAGCCAGGAATCAAGGTAACAGAATCCAGATTATTTTATTGATTGAAGAGATAAAAAATAAACCTTTTACTTTATTAGTTAGTTTAAGAGTAAGTCACAAATGTTTATTTATCAGGATTTGATGACCCTCTTACTATTAAAGTGGATTGCAATATTACTGTTTCGGCAGGATAAAACGGATCTTCGGCCAGTATTCTCTTGATCAATAGCCGGGCTGCTGCGGTTCCTATTTCATAGCCATGCTGGTCCACCGAGCTAAGGTTTGGTTCCACAATTCCTGAAAACGGCCGTCACTGAAACCAACAATAGCAATATCGTCGGGTATTTTTTTCCACGCTTCTGTAGTGTTAACATTGCACCAATGGCTGTTAGGTCATTCACAGTAAAAATGCCATCGGGGGGATTTGCCAGTTCTAGCATTTTATTGACAGCTTCGCGAGCCATCTCAAAATTTTCGGCGGGGTAAATCAGGGATTCATCTACCGGTAAACCTGCATTTTTTAATGCTTTTTTGTATCCTTCCAATCTTTCGCGTCCAATAACAAGTTTTTGGGCACCGCAAAAATGAGCAATTCTTTTTCTGCCAATATCAATAAGATGTTTGGTTGCCTTATAAGCTGCATCAAAATCATCAACAATTACCTTATCGCAATGAATGCCAGGGGCAAATCGGTCGAAAAAGACCAAGGGAATATCATTATCCAGTAAAAAGCCTAAATGTTCAAAATTATCAGAATCCTTAGATATAGAAATTAATATTCCGTCCACACGATGCGAGTAAAGCGCCTTAACGTTAGCCACTTCGCGTTCGTGAATTTCGTTCGACTGACAAATAATTACGGTAAATCCTGCATCATAGGCAACATCGGTAATACCACTCAAAACCGAGGAGAAGAAATAATGGACCATTTCGGGAATAATCACTCCTATACTATTGCTTCGGCTTTGCTTTAAGCTAAGAGCTATAGCATTGGGTTCATATTTTAAACGGACAGCCAGCTCACTAACTGCTTTTCGGGTTTCTTCACTTATATCCGGATGCCCTTTTAAAGCACGTGATACTGTAGATGGCGAAACACCAAGCGCTTTTGCAATATCTTTTATGGTGACCTGGGTAGACTTCATTTACTAAAAACTGCAGAAATGCAATGTTAAGTTAGTTAATAGCTTAATTTATTTTCACAATATACCTCTTTTGCCTAAAATTCAGGCACAAATATGAATTAAAAATTGAATAATAACTAACCTGTTGTAAAACATATTTAACGCAAACGAAATCGCAAACGTTTGCGGACCAATTGATGCTTTTTAACTGATTTTTCAATTTAAAAATGATTTAACATTGCCTCCGAAAAGCAATGAAGATGCTCTACTGACTTTATCCTTAATGTTCTACTAATTTAATTTTTATGAACTAATAACTTTCTACAAATGAGTATTAAACAAATAAATCTAAAAGTTTTACTGTTTTCGTTACTGATTTTTGCCATGCCTTATGCATTTGGACAGGACAAAACAGTGTCGGGTAAAATAACTGATCCTACGGGAGAAGCTTTGCCTGGAGTAAATGTGGTTGTAAAGGGTACTACCAGAGGTGTTATTTCGGATATGGATGGCAATTTCCAGATATCCGCACCTGCAGGTTCAACCCTGGCATTTTCCTATATTGGCTATTTATCGCAGGAAATAATTGTTGACAACAGCCAAACGTTAAACATTACCCTGCAGACCGATATTGCAAACCTGGAAGAGGTTGTGGTAATCGGATATGGTACTGTTAAAAAAGCTGATGCCACAGGATCGGTAGCAACAGTAAGTTCCAAAGATTTTAACAAGGGTGCTATAACTTCCGCACAGGATCTGCTTGTTGGTAAGAGCGCCGGTGTGGTTATTACCAATTCAGGAGGAGCTCCGGGCAGCGGTGCAACTATCCGTATCCGCGGAGGATCTTCGCTCAATGCTTCGAACGATCCGTTAATTATTATCGATGGCGTACCTATCGACAATAATAATGTGAGTGGGAGTGCCAACTTTCTGTCGTTTGTTAACCCTAACGATATCGAAACCTTTACTGTTTTGAGGATGCCTCGGCCACGGCTATTTATGGTTCGAGAGCTTCCAATGGCGTTATTTTAATAACCACCAAAAAGGTAAAGTAGGTAGTCCGCTAAGAATCAATTACGACGGTAGTGTTTCTGTAGCAAGTGCAGTAAAATTTCTCGATGTTTATTCGGGCGACGAAATGAGGCAGTTGGCATTGGAGAACCAGGACCTTTTTGGTATCGACAACCTTTCAAAACTTGGAAGCGCTAATACCAACTGGCAGAACGAAATTTTTCGCACCGCCATTTCGCACGATCATAACTTAAGTGTTTCGGGTGCTTATAAAACATTGCCCTACCGTGCTTCAGTAGGTTATACCGACCAGAACGGTATTCTCAAGAACACCGATATGCAAAGGATAACCGGTTCTATCAGCCTCG
Source organism: Bacteroidales bacterium (assembly GCA_012031335.1). The sequence continues at coordinate 4,689 of JAAUTT010000404.1, forward strand.
ATCCTACTTTTTTGAAAAATAATCTGAAAGTGAGCATCAATGCCAAAGCCATGAATACCGAACATAATTTTGGTGATGCAGGTGCTATTGGTTCGGCAATCAATATGGATCCAACCCAAATGGTAATGGACGGTAATCCCGAAACTGACGGTTATTTCCAATGGCCTACTTACGGTGCTAACCTTGGAACACCAAACCCGGTTCAACAATTAATAGAAATTGACAATCGTTCTACAGTTCAAAGAATGATTGCAAATATCCAATTTGATTATCAGTTAGCTTTTATTAACGGCTTACGTGCAAACTTAAATCTTGCAACTGATTATGCCGAGAGCGAAGGTCATAATAACCGACCCAGAACAACTCCCGGTACACTTACAGGTGAATATCTCGGTAGTCTGAACAATTACACTGCTACAAATAAAAATAATTTGCTGGATTTTTATTTGAATTATGTTAAGGAAATACCTTCAATAATCAGTAAGGTTGATGTAACTGCTGGTTACTCGTGGCAGCATTTTGAACGTGAAAATAAATCGTTCCAGACTGGTTAC
>JAAUTT010000405.1 GCA_012031335.1 Bacteroidales bacterium
AAATCACGCTCTACTATTATTTGTTTTTTAATTAATTACCAAAAAATGTCTGCTTGATTTGAGTTGAACGATGATCGGATCCGATCGGTCGGATCAATACTTTCGAATTTATCTACATCCCATGATCTGGATTCAAAAGGAAATTGTTTTAGAAGTTAAAGCTCCCAAATTATTTGTAGTATCTGATTTTTTAATGACAGCAAAAAAATATGAAAAATTTTATTAATAATTAAATGTTAATGATTAATGATATTTTATTACTTAATATATTTTAATAATAAATTTCTTGTTATTTAAATATGGTTTAAATGTATTTGGTCCTGCTGTCGAAAACAGAACCCTCGATTCCATAAGGCCCAGTCTGATGGATCCTTTGTGTGAGGGCCCCGACCCTGTGTATGCAATTGCAATGGATGTGGGTAAACTGGAACATAAACCATTTCTGGATAAGCACAACCTGCTTTTGGTGTTGTAACCTATGCAGCAGGCCGATTGGGAAAAGAACCCGTACGCAGTCAGGGCCATATACATAAAAAAGCACGTACAAACCTGATTTCTCCTCCCGAAATTTATGAGATATGGGCAGGCAAAGCTATTATTTATATGCAGGAATCAGCTGATGATCACCCAGGACTTTGTTTCGCCGTGGAGGCAGGACCGGGCGATGTGGTTATAGTCCCGCCCGACTGGGCCCATGCTACCATCAGTGCCGATCCATATAACCCTCTCACCTTTGGTGCCTGGTGCGATCGCAATTATGGGTTCGAATACGACCTGGTACGTGCTCATAAAGGGTTAGCCTGGTTTCCGGTGTATAACAGCAAAAACCAGATAGACTGGATTAGGAACGAAAATTATTTACCTTGCACCCTTGTTAGGAAAAAACCCGATTTACATCCTCAACTGGGCATAAAAAAAGGCAAGCCTATCTACAGTATTTTCGAAGATAAACCTGAAACATTTCTGTATGTTGCAAATCCTGCCATGAAAGAAAAAGTGTGGAAGAGCTTTGTGCCTTAATTTTATTTAATCCAGGTTTATTATCGGTAAATCCATTATTTTATGGCCTGACAACCATTATTTTATTTTCACTATAATTGAATTGAAGGGGATTGACTTAGTATCTAATTTGGAGTATATTTGGTAACCTGACTTCACCATTTTGCTCTTTGTATTAAATATTTAAACGACGATCCTGAAATGTTCTGTCAGCGGAATTTCAAATTCGTGTGGGTGCGTTATTCAGGAAAGGACAACAGACTTATTAAGAACTTTGTCTAAATCTTTATATGGACAAGGAATTGAATTTATTCTAAATGAAGCCGGAATTATTTTCAATAAGAACAAACCGGAATGCTGAAGGTTAACAATTTATTGTAATAATAATTAATAGAATGGAAAATACTATTAAAGTAATTATAACCAGCAAAAAGAACCTGGAGGCAAAATATACAAGTGATTTTTCTACAATAGAGGAATTAATTGCCGCTTTGGTAAAATCCGATTTGAAACGAAAAATCCAGACTGAAATAATCTACATCGATAATGCAGATTCGGCCCGTAAAGCAGGTATCAAACCGGTATCTTCCGTAACCCGTTTAACAGCTAAAAGAGCAGTTGATGCCATTTATGAAAAATTGAAACCTGCTTATACTGTATTATTGGGTGCGCAGGATGTTTTTCCTTTCCAGGAAATAAAAAACCCGGCGTCGGATGATGATGTAACAGTTCCTACCGATTTACCCTATGCCTGCAATGCTCCCTATAGCACCAATATTTCAAAATTCACCGGACCAACCAGGGTAGTAGGTCGTATTCCCGATATTCCTGGTAAAGCCGATATCCAATATCTTACTCATGTAATAAATGCAGTTATAAACTTTAAAAATAAAAAGGAAGAGGAAATGGCCGATTATTTTTCGGTTACAGCTGCCGTTTGGGAAAAATCGACTCGTCAGAGTCTTGTAAATATATTCGGGAATAGTCAAAATATGCTGAAGTCTCCTCCCGCAAAAGCTGGATTTAACCCCGAAGATTTAAAAGCCCCTGTCCACTTTTTCAACTGTCATGGGGCTCCTGTCGATGCCCGGTATTATGGTCAGCAGGGAAATAAATTCCCGCCGGCATTCAGTTCGGCCGACCTGGCTGTTAAAACGCAGGGAGGCGTTGTTGTGGCTGCCGAATGTTGTTATGGCGCCCAGCTTTACGACCCGGCCAGTGAAGACGCCAACCTGATGAGTATTGCTAATGCCTATTTCAAGGATAATGCTGTAGCATTTGTCGGTAGCAGCAATATCGCTTATGGTCCTGCTGAAAGTCAGGGATTGGCCGATTTGATTACCCAGTATTTTATCAGAAACATCCTCGATGGTTCCTCCTGTGGAAGGGCTATGTTGGAAGCTCGTCACAAATTTTTTGTCTGTAAGTGGTCCGCAACTCGATCCTTACGAACTGAAAACACTGGCGCAATTCTATTTACTCGGAGATCCTTCCATTCATCCCGTGATAACCGATGATTCTCCCGATGGAGAGGACAGTATCCATAACCGCCGGCTTAACCTGGTTCATAAGGGTTATAACCTTTCTGCAACACTGGCTGTTTCCGAACCGGTTGAGATATTGAGTAAGCGGAAGGCCCCAAAAGATGAGGAGGCTTTCAGAAAGATACTGCAGCAAACAAATTTTACGGGCGAAGAAAAGGAATTGATATATAAAGTGACTCCCCGGAAGAAAAACAAGGATTCGTTTGCAAAGGTGATCTCGGGTGATAAGGATATTACTTACAGGGTTTTTCAAAAAAGAGAACCTTTGCACGAAAAATTCTCGGTTTCGGATGTTCTGGTTATAAAAGAAAGTGGCAGTATGCCCATTGGATGGAGAATCTATAAAGCTAAATAATCATGAACCTGATTAAACTTACCGGAACCGTGGAAACCGGAAATTTCGGAAAAGGGTCGAAAAGTGAACATACGGCGGTTTACATTCGCACGGGTGAGGGTATATACCGGTTAAGGGAGAAGGGTGGCAATCCTTTCGAAAATGAATCGCTGAAACAATTTGTGGGGAAAACAATCAAAGCCGAAGGAACATTAGATAAGTACTATTTTAGTGTTATTCCCCAGAGTATTGAGGTTTTATGATCTTTAAAAAAATGCGAATTTTAATTAAATACCCTAATTTTTATAAAATAGTTTAACAGTTTGTTTTATTTTGTTTATTCAGTCGGAATAATTTACCAGGGTCTTTCTTCAAAAATCCAACGATATCATTTTAACCCCCTTGAAAATTAAATTATTATTCTCAATCATCTCCTAATGTTAGCCTAATCATCTACTCACAATCTAAGTCTACTTTTCGGTTTTTAAAAAACTAACTTAAAATAAGAAAAAGTGGCTGGAAAATTTGTTATTAAAATAAGGCTTGTAATGATGCTGGCTTTATTTATTTCTTTAAATGCACTTAACGCTCAAACTAATACCATTAATGGTAAAGTTACAGATTCATCCGATGGGTCTCCAATGCTTGGAACAACCGTTACGGTGAAGGGCTCGTCAAATGGCAGTGCAACTAATAGTAATGGTGAGTATTCTATTTCCAATGTCCCTGCTGATGCGATTCTGGTATTTCCTTTATAGGATATGAAACTGCAGAAAGAACCTGTTGCTGGCCGAAATGTAATAAATATTGCATTGAAACCTGGCGCTCTGGCCCTTGAGGAGGTTGTAGTAACTGCTCTGGGTATCGAAAGGGCTGAAAAGGCGCTTGGGTATGCTCAAACAACTGTGGGTTCTGATAAAATTTCTGAATCTCATCAGACAAACTGGACAAAAGCGTTAACAGGTAAAGTCGCCGGATTAAGTATTTCTTCTGTAGGAGGTCCAAATGGTTCTGCAAAAATTTCCCTCAGAGGCGATAATTCTCTGAATAGTTCCGGAAACGAGGCTTTGGTTATTCTGGATGGAATCCCCATCAACAGCAAAACCATTGGCTCAGGATTTAAATCGTATATGGGCGACGATAATGCTGTTGACTACGGAAGCCGTCTCTCAGATATCAACCCCGACGATATTGAATCGGTATCGGTTCTGAAAGGACCAAGTGCAAGCGCTCTTTATGGAAGCAGAGCTGCCAACGGTGTAATCATTATCACAACTAAATCGGGTTCAAAAAGCGATAAAGGTATTGGTATAACATTTAACTCGAGTGTATCCTGGGAAGATGTACTTCATTGGCCACATTATCAGTACGAATATGGTGAAGGCTCAAATAATTCTGCTTATTACTCATACGGCAATAGCGAAGATGGTATCAGTACAATTGCAACTGCCACATTTGGCCCAAAGTTCGATGCCAATAAAAAAATTTTTCCAGTATAACCCTGATGATCCTTCAGGAATCCCTACCGAAAGAACTCCATGGGTAGCATATCCTGATAACAGAAAAGATTTTTTTGAAACCGGTTTTAATACATCCAACAGTATTTCCATAGAAGGTGGAAATGAAAAAAGCGCTGCCAGGCTTTCACTTTCTCATAATAAAAGCAACTGGATTATGCCTAACACGCAATGGCAGAGTTTTTCTTCCAGTCTATCGGTAAACCATAGCGTTTCAAAAAAATTGAAGATTACCGGGAAAATAAACTATACACAAAAAGATAACAAAAATCTTCCCAACTCTGGTTATAATAACCATACTATCGGATATATGATGCTTTTTCTTCAACCCAACTACGATATGGCATGGTATAAGGCAGGTTACTGGGTCGATGGACAGGAAAACATCAGGCCCAAAAGAATTGGTGATCAATTGATAGAGAACCCATATTTTATTGCCTACGAGATATTAAACAAAGGGAAAAGAAATAGTGTTACAGCCGGTGCTTCTGCTATATATACGTTTTCCCGAAAGTTTGAGTTAATGGTCCGCAGTGGTATGGATATGGGTAACGATTCGCGTGAGCAACGCAGACCTTTTAACATTCAAAGATACCCTGAGGGAATGTACAGGCAACAGATTATAAACAATTACGAAATTAATACCGATGCTTTGTTTACCTACCGCACACTCAGCGTTAATAATATCGGACTTACCGCCTCTTTGGGAGGTAACATTATGCAAACTCAACAACAAAGTTTAATTGCTTATGCCAATAAACTTGTTATTCCCGGTGTGTATAATCTTGCAAACAGCAAGGACAAACCCGAAATTACTCCCGAATTCCTGAGAAAACATATCAATAGCG
>JAAUTT010000406.1 GCA_012031335.1 Bacteroidales bacterium
GAGCAAGATTTTGTCTTAATTCATCATCATCCATAAGTTGAGTAATCATTCGGGCCAGTTCATTTTTATCATTTGGAGGGCAATAAAGGGCATTATCCTTCCATATTTCTTCCAGCGATGGAATTTTACCCAATAAAAGAGCACATCCTGAATAAGCAGCCTCCAGAACCGAAAGTCCAAAAGGCTCATACATAGCAGGCATGGTGTATACCGAGGCAATGGAAAGCCAGCGGGAAATATCTCTCTTACCTAGCTTACCCAGAAAATGAACATTATTAGGTAATTGATCATAATCAGCCTGAAATCCGGTACCTGCAATAAAAACAGGAAAATCTATTTCTTTTGCAGCTTCAGTTAATAACCTGATGTTTTTAGCCTCATCCCATAAACGGCCCATACAAAACTATCTTTTCTTTTTTGCCGGGTTTAAAGTAAGATTCATCTACTGAGTTGTATATTACCTGCGATCGGTTAAACTCGCCGTAAAATTCTATCAGCTTCATCATCATAGTATGCGAAGGTGCGACAACCACATCGGCAGTATGTAACCCTTGTTTAACCAGCTCTCGATACCTGTTCCAGTCAGCAGGTGCCGATTCATGTTTCACAGCCTGCCACCACGATAACACACATGAATGGCCAACTACTATAACCGGGGCATTAAAAAAAGTACCATTAAAGGCATAACTATTCAAATGAATAACATCGGGAGCATAGGTAAACGACAACTGCAACAGCCATCGTTGAGCTCTTTCAATATCTTTCCAGGGATCGGGCATCCACTCAAGTTTATAACCCGAAGTGTCGAGATTAACCTTTTTTAATTTCCTTACCTGTGCAAGCTGAGTATGAGATAGCGGGTCACCAAAAGTTGCCAGAACTATTTCCACGTTATACTTCTCCAGACCTTTTATCAGGTCCATGGTATAAGTCCAAACCCCACCTATGGTATCCGTTGTCATTAATATCCTCATGTTGCCTTATTATAAATTCTGTCAATTATTTCAGCTACTTTAACATATTGATAAGCTTCACGGCTGAATCCATCGCCTTTTGAAATCTTCCGGGCCCAATCAATTACAGCTCTGCCTCCCCAGTCTTCGTGATCAGGCTTTGCAAGTAACTCGCGTTGGGTTTTGGCCATAAACTTATAAGCTTCGAAATTGTAGAAAGAACCCTCTACATTTCTGAAGGTTGCTCCACCTTTGGTGCCATAAAAAGTGGCAGCTATTATTGCATCCTGCCCTGCCTGCAGGTTCCAGCTACAGGCCAGCTGGATGGCTGTTCCGTTTTTTGTCTGAAGTGTTGCTAAACCATAATCCTCCGTTTCCTCTTCGGGTATTGCGATGCGCTTTCCTTGCGAAAAAGAACAGAAGAAACTTCCGTTACTTCGGGGAAATCGAGCATCCACAAGGCCAGATCAATAAGATGACTGCCCAGATCAATCATACAACCGCCGCCTGACATAGCCGGATTATAAAACCATTTTTTATCCGGCCCATATGCATTATGAAATACCAGATCAATAGCATATATCTCCCCAAAAGCTCCCGACTTGAAAAGCTGGTTTATTATCTGCATGCCTTCGGTAAACCTGTAGGAAAAATCTACACCCAACAACAGGTTATTTGCTTCGGCAGCTTTTACAACCTTCATGGCTTCATTAGCAGTTAGTGTCAGAGGTTTCTGGCAGAAAACTGCTACTCCGTTATTTAGTGACTGTAATGCCTGAGCAGCATGCAATGCACTTGGCGTTGCAATAACAATACCATCAGGTTTACTGTCCAAAACTTCATCGAGTGTTAAATACTTTATTGCATCAGGCACCAATTCCTGTGCTTTTAAAAGGCTATCTTCGGAGTTGTCGGCCAACACTCCGATATTTACAATATCTTCTTTTAATAATGCGTTCAGCCGGTTAATACCAATCCAGCCAACCCCAAGAAAGCCAAGGGTAGGTTTAACTTTTATATTATCAATAACTGCTGTAACTGTTTTATCCATAATAATATAATACGCATTAATTACATGTATACAATTCCCTTCAGAAAACTGTTTTCCCTGAAGCCATTTCCTGAAACGCTGTATTGATCTGTTCGAAACCATACTGATGGGTAAATAGTTTTAGAGGATTAATATGTTGATTTTTAACCGCCTCCATGGCCTGTTTAATCCCATTGATATACACATGGGGATCACGTTCATGTGCATTAATTACATCCAATCCCTTCCAGTTCCAGTTTTGGAGATTTACCTGACGCATTCCGTCCTGGTGAAATCCTGCAATAATTAATCGTCCTCTTATACCGGTAATTTCGCCGGCTATATCCAAAGGCCATTGCTTACCGGTAGCTTCTATTACGCTGGTGCATCCCTGGAAATTGGTAATTTCATTTATTTTTTGAATCACTTTCTGATGTTCGTCAAGCGGAATAATATAATCTGCCCCCGATTCAAAAGCCATCTTCAGGGAGCTTTCGCGGCGGGAAAGTGCTATCACTTTTGCTCCTGCTGATTTACTTAACTGTATTAAAAGATTACCAATAAAACCTGCACCAACCACTGCTACAATATCACTTTTTGATATCTGCGACCGGTTAAAAATATTCATAGCACATCCCAGCGGCTCACCAGGAAAAGGCATTGCCGACAAGTAATCCGGAAGTTTCACCACCTGAGCAGCATCTGCAATATCGTATTCAGCATAAGCGTGGTAAGAAAGCATAGCTATTCTGTCGCCAATATTCAGATTATCAACTTTGTTACCAACTCCGGCAATATAACCAAATCCCTCATGGCCAGGGGCTCCCGGCTGCGCAGGATAATTAAACCACGAACGTCCTTCCCAAACAGGAAAGTCAGAACCACAAATACCACAGCCTTCAATCCTGACAAGTACTTCATTTTCTCCAGGTGTTGGAATTGGGATTTGATCGAATTCGATTTTTCCCGGAGAAACAATAACAGCAGCCCGCATCCGGGTACTTTTAACCGGATTGAACCGTAAGGAATTTTTTTCAAATGTTTTACTGCTATCCATATGTTTTAAAAAAATGTTATGTATGAAGGATACTTTTCTCCAGTACCCCCGACATGTGATATTGACTAAGCCAGCTATAAAGGTTTATCAAGCCTTCCATATACGAAACTTTAGCATGCCAACCTGTACTTTTTTTGAATTTACGGGTATCCGATACATAGTATTTCTGATCGCCGATTCGCCAATCGTCGAATTCAATTTCGATATTGAGATGGTCGAGACTGTTCATATAGTTAATTAATTCAACCAGACTTACTGCATTCTCGGGACCTCCGCCCATATTAAATGCTTCTCCGGCAAGATTATCAATATGCTGCTTTGCAAGCATAAATGCATTTACAAGATCTTCCACATAAAGAATATCGCGGACCTGCTTTCCGTCGCCATAAATGAATATTTTTTTATGGTTGAGGGCCTGATTCATAAAATGTGCTACCCACCCCTGATCTTCGGTACCAAACTGATGAGGTCCGTAAATACAACTCATCCGGAACACTACTGTTCTTAATCCAAAGGAACGGGTATAGTCCAGAATATACTGATCGGCAGCCCCTTTTGAACATCCGTAAGGACTATGGAAATTAAGAGGATAACTTTCGCTGACTCCATATTTGTAAATAACCGGATTAACCGGAAAATATCGCGAACTGTTACTTTCGAGTTCCAATCCCGATAAATCGCCATACACCTTATTGGTTGAAGTAAAAATAAGGGATGGTTTGTGAGCCGACAACCGGATGGCTTCCAAAATATTAACAGAGCCCTTTACATTCACTTCAAAATCGTGTACAGGAAGAATAAGACTATTCGTTACAGCCACCTGAGCAGCAAAATGAAATATATGTTTCGATTCTTTTACAGCTTTTATAATTGAGTCATTATCCTTCACATCGGCAATCATTACTTCCGTTTTGGGATGTTTTTTGACAAGCCATTTAAGGTTATTCTCCACACCAGGTCTTGAAAGGTTATCGTATATTATAACCCTTTCGCCCTGAGTAAGTAATCTATCTGCAACATTTGTCCCAATAAACCCGGCACCACCGGTAATAAGAATACCTTTTTCCCGAAGTGGCTTATTTCTGAAGTTTGAAATATAAAGATCTTCTTTGCGAATTTCCCCTGGTAATTTCTGCTCAAGCATCCGAAAGAGTAATTTGGGTAAGCCATTCGCATGCTTCATTCCGAAATGGTAAATTCCGTTCACTTTTTGTAAATACCATCGTGCGGAGTCAATGGTAAAGGAATATCATTCAGGGAATACCAATATACCCGATGTAATGGAAGATTTACTACATCTATAAATCTAAGTATTTGATTTTTATCATCATGTTTAAGCGTTGAATAACCGGTTTCGGTAATCCAGATTTCTCCCCTGCCTTTGTTTTCTTTTGAGCCAAATGATTCATTTTTGAAATCTCAGCCATCCATCCGTTCCAACCCGATTCAAATATATAAGGATAGGCCTGTATTCCGATCACGTCAATCTTTTGTAAAACGTTAGCTTTAGCCAAATATGTCAGCCATTGCAGGTTTTGTGGATGAATGTTACCAAGTACTATTTTCTTACCAAGCTGATGCAGTCGCAGAGATGCTCTTCCTAAATTATCAATAAAGTTATATTGAAGCTGTTTTGAATTTTCATAAGGGTCTCCAATTATTTCGACAAATTCAAAATGGTTGCCATACAAGGAAATAAACTCTACAATGTCTTTTGAAAAATCTTCACCATTTTCAGTTAAGATATGAGAAGGGGTATAGGAAAGACAAGGTAATATTGTAAAATTCCGCGATAGATTGTTGAATAGCCAATTGTACCAATTAATACCCTTTGAGGTTTTTAGGTCGGGCCATGAAACAGCTGTTCTGATATGATTTATTCCAATAGCTGATAGATCGCGTATTGTATTTTCAACATGAACAATATTGTTAACCTGAAAATGCACAACGATCCCTAATTGGGGGCTTAAAACTTTTTTTCCGTCGTTGCTGACGATATTCTGAACGTTCTTGTTGGGATTTTCCATATTAATATATTCTTTTGAATGATCCGGAGAACTGCTATTAGAGCAGAGGTATGCGTTAGTAATAAATATTACCGCACCTTCATGTCTAATTATAATGGCACTTTACCTTTTTATCTTTGTGTGGAAACTGTTTAAATGAAGTTTCCCCTTTATTTACACCTACATCTAATTCCC
>JAAUTT010000407.1 GCA_012031335.1 Bacteroidales bacterium
CAGTACAGCTTGTTGTTTGGCCTTTCAGGGGCGTGAGCAAGCGAAACGGATATGACCCAAATTGAGCGATTCCGCTCAATCGATTTATAAAATAGCCTGTCCCGCACGAAGTTCGGGAGTTATACCTAAGTAAAGCGTTTGTTCGTTGCGCTCCAACCGCTCAACTTAGTAATGAATCAGAATATTTGAAAAATAACCAATGCGTATATGAAAAATCGCAAGTACCTGAAGAGCGCCCATAATAAATAATGCTTGAATTTAAATTTAATTAAACCAACATGCTAAACTCACGATAGAATGTGGTACAGGCAGCATAGCTCCAATACAAACAAACAGTCCACCCCATTTTCTAACGTTTATTAGGTGTTTCGCGATTTTATTTTCGATATGGTTATTAACCGCAGGGATCAAAAATAACCGGTTGCCTGCAAAATACGCAATTATTCCACCTAAATATGACATGGTAGCTAAGGCAAAAAGAATTAACCAAGGCGAGGCAGTCTTTGATGCCCAGGCTATAAAACATTTCTGGAGGCACCAACCCCAGTACTGTTTCTGAAATTAAAAAAAACAACAATATTACCGAGGTAGAATAAGTTGCTACTATATTGTTTAGCAGTAAATTAAAATCAAAAAAAAAGTATTCTAATGCAAGCAATATCCCTACAAAAATTACAATGGCTATACCGCCCTTTACGGCGGTATCCTTCAAAAACGAATAAAACTTTGTTATTTTATAGTATCGATTGATCAATGATAAATTATTTACTGAATTACGATTTGGTTTTGCCATACTGTTTAATTCTTTTATTGCTTATTGTTTCAATCCAGTGCTTTTTCAATAAAGGAGCCTATGTCCAATATTGCCTGTTTGTATCAGGTATAAAAAATATGGGGCGCTAACCAATTTTTGGCGGTTGCCAAACAGCAAAAGATGGGGAAGATAGCAGACAGGTAACCTGAAACTGACTGGGATGATATATAATTATTGAAACTGATGGCATTTCTGTTTCGTGGAACATATGGTCATTTTCACAATTTTCAGTATCGGCGCTGAAATTATTTTCTGCGTTTTGTTCAATGGTTAAAGAAGCATCGCTGCATTGAAAAAAAATGCCGTAACTTAATAAAATGACCATCGTGCACAATAGGCCGCATACTATATTTTTTGTAATAAATTTCATGGAGCAAAAGTATTCAAAAATCCAATACAATTGAGACATTGGCAGAAATCTTTTTTGTGGGACACTAATGCACAACGGCCAAGTGTATGTGCCGTAAGGGATCGCCAGGCAGTTTCCTGTGCACCCGGGGAAGTCGCTGAAGCCGGAACCATGCCCCTGTGAACCACTTAAACCCCAATGTATTCATACCGCGTGTTGTGTGTAAGTACAGAAAAGCGACCCACAAATGGCACAGTAGGTTTTTGCTTGCACCCGAGCCGATGCTCCAAAAACCAAAAGAGCCATTTTTTCCAACGCCTTACAAAAATTATTCAAAAATCTTAGGTTTTTCAGAGCCTTCATATAATCTTCAAGAATGTTATATAAAAAAGTGTTTCAATATTATTAAACTGAATACCAATTAGTTATTTTACCCGCCTTTATGGGCGGGTTTAGGTTTGCCCACCCACGCAAAATATACATGCTTCGTAGCATTCTGATATTTTTAGTTTGGATATAAAGGTAACGTTTGGCCATTGACACTTTGACAGGGCAGGAAGTAATCAAACAGGATCGCCCAACCACTAACACGCGGTCATACGCAATACGGGTTTTTGTGGTAACTTAGTCGGCAGTAAAAATAGCAAACGGCCCGGTAGGCCGATAAAGTACGGTTTCAAACTCCCGTACTGTGCATACCGCCAACCGTTGGCAGCAAGCAAGGACGACTCTCAGGCAACCTTGAGAATTGAAAAACAAAATGATTATCTTTGTATAAAGAAAGACTTTTAATTATGAGAGCAATAGAGTTTAAATCAAAAATAAAAAATAACCAGATTCTGATACCGACAAAGATACAGTCTGAGTTAAATTCAAATCAAGACAAAAATGTAAGAGTAATTGTTTTAATGGATGATTCTGATTTATATGATGACTTGATTTTCCAACAATCTACCAAAGATCAATTTTTAAAAGGATATGTTGATTCCGATTCAATTTATGATAATTTTTGATAATGGATAAACTGAATTTTGGAGACATAGTTTTATTAAAATTCCCGTTTACAGATACAAAGACATTTAAGAAGAGGCCTGCCCTGATAATTAATGACTTAAATGATGATGATGTAATTGTTTGTAGAATAACAAGCAAAATTTATAAAACTCCCTTTGATGTTTACATTGATAATTGGGAAAAATCAGGATTGAGATTACCATCGGTGATTCGAGTTCATAAATTGGCCACTTTAGAAAAGGATATGGTTGAAATCGTCATGGGGAAAATTCATAATTCACTAAAAGAAAAATACGTACGATTATTACAAAACTGACAGATTAAAAGATTGCCAGCTGCCAACACACAATATAGTGCAGCGGGGTGATTCGTTCTGCATTCATTGTCCCGTCTCCGTTTCAGCTTTTGTTTCGGGGGATAGTGATGCGTTCCAAAATCCCCGCCGACACCATATTGTCATCCGTTATGCCCAATTTTGTCAAAAAAAATTCACATGAGAGAAATTGGACACATATCAACGTCATTTGAAGGAAATCGAATAGCTTTAGCTGAATTTGAAAAAGAAGTACAAATATTTGATATTGATTCTTTTCAAGAGATTTCTGAGTTTACTTCTGTGTTGAGTTTTGGAGGTAAACGTATTGCGATTAATAAACTTGGAGACATTTGTGCTTGGGGAGCTTGGAGTAGACATGGGATATGTGGATACAATGCTAATTCAGGTGAATTACTTTGGCAAAGAAAAGACTTAAAAAGAGTGCTTATTTCAGTTTCAGTCTTTGCCAACCAGGTTTTCAAGTTGAAGAGCTTTATCTAAACACATCACAATCCAATCATGATAAGTAGCAAGGGAGGCTTTTTTTATCCAAATCATTAATTGTGTAGTAGTCTCTAACAAAAAGACTAGCTCCCCAATGATAAACTGCGGGGTTATCAGGATGTAATTCAATAGCTTTTTGACACATAAATATTGCAGAATCTATATTACCATTCCAACTATATTTTTCACCTCTTTGTAATATTGTTATATATTCCGGTGTGAGTTCAGAAAGAATTGGATCGGTCCAACCAGGACAAAGAAAATAATCATTTGGAATACATTCTCTATTTAAGTTTATCTCATACCCTCTCATGTTGACTTCTTGTCTCGGATTAAACATAGGAACGTCAAATAATTTTCCATGTATCATTGAATCATAGGAGCAATCACCAATTTTTAAATCCATAAAAGTAAATAATGTCCTGTTGTCATAATCGATTAATAATTCTCCACTATGATTATAAACTGCCATACCAATTTCTAAATCATTAACAATTATTAGGGTATCATTAAAATCATGAATTCTTGGAAATAAAGCAGGAACTATAACACTATCTGTTTCTGTGTTTTTTAGCCCCCATTTTTGAGTATTTGTATCCTTAAATTTTTCAATTTTCTGGGTAAATACATTCTCAGTAGGGAAAATCAAAATAATTAAATTAGTATTCTTATCATATTAACGAATTTATTTTTCATTATCTACATTAAATTATGGCTAACGGTTAATTGTGTGAGTAGTTGGGGAGTTCGGGGCAATTAGGCCATCACGTTTAAACAAAGTATATTTGGAAACCAACACATGAATTACCCACCTAAACCCCAATTACTTATACCATGTGTTAGCGGTTGTTTTTCTTTCTCAATTCTTCGATTTCTTCAATTGATAATCCGGTTATTCTATTGATTTGCTCATTGTCCATCCCCGAATCTATCAATTTTAATGCTATTTCTATTTTTTCCTCTTTTCTTCCTTTTATTATGCCTTTTTCTTCGGCCCAATCAACTGAGTTTTTTATATCCCGGTATGCATTTAAACTTGCTTCATATTCCCTGTATTCAGATTCCCCTAACTTTGCTATTTCTGCTATCTGGAAAAACTTGATGAATATCTCTTCTTTTAGGTTTTCGGGAATCCTGTCCAGTTTATTCAAATTCTTAATCACAAACAGCCATTTTTCAAATTTTGTCTCCAGTTCATCCAGTTTCTTATTGAATTTTTCCATTGACAAATAGGTGAATGTCAGTTTCTCGTAGAATATCTTGCCTGTCTCTATCTCGGTGATCTTCGCATCATAGCGGTACTTGTCAGGGTCGGGCTGATCTTCTTTGAATGAAAAGTCAAGAATGCCAATCGCATAAACATGTTTTAAGTTAAAATTCCAGTCCTTTCCTTTGTCTTTGGCTTGGCTTTGAATCGGAAAAGTTGAATAAAACAACATCCTGTCCTTAAAATATTGCTGTTCCACCTTTTGCATTTCAACGATGAAGTGTTCGCCTTTTTCGTTTATACAATAGATGTCAAATATGGCTTTTCTATTCCCTACAGTAGTTGGTAAACTATCATTTGGTTGATACGATAATTCTATGATTTTACCTTCTTTGTCTCCCAGTAATTCATTCAGGAAATCCAATAATAAGTCCTTGCTCGGTTCTTCCCCAAAAAGTCTTTTGAAACCGTAATCAGTAAATGGATTTATGTATTTTTCTTTCCTTTCTTTCATCTTTGTCCTTTTAGATTACAAATTTAACAAATCTTTTTTATAGATATTTCTAAAATGTTGTTGTCATTCCCATAACGGATGGCGGTATGCGCAGTACGGGAATTTGAAACCGTACTTTATCGGGCTACCGGGCCGTTTGCTATTTTTACTGCCGACTAAGTTACCACAAAAACCCGTATTGCGTATGACCGCGTGTTAGCGCTTAGGTGGCTTTACCCCCTCTTTGTCAGGTTGACCCATCCTAAATGACTGGGCGGGCTGGTCAGTTTAACGTGAAGACTGATTTAATTGCTTAACAACCAGTTTGTTTTGTGCTTTAATCAGCGCCCAGAAAAACTGACCAGTCCAAGCAGTCAACTTTAAAATCAGTCAGTTTAACGCAGCGGTGGAAGCCTGCTGAGCGGCCCCATAGGGTATGCCCCTCCCTGTTAAGTGAACCGTTGAATTGGTTGGTTTTGTCTCAATTTGAAACGAAAACCATTTAATTTACGGCCCTGTCCGTGTTTTATGAGCTG
>JAAUTT010000408.1 GCA_012031335.1 Bacteroidales bacterium
AAATCGTGACGAAAATCCATACGAAACACCTATGATGATTTATCCTGCCGTTCACTATACCATGGGCGGTGTTTGGGTAGATTACGAACTTCAAACCACTATATCAGGGTTATTTGCCATCGGTGAGGCTAATTTCTCCGATCATGGCGCCAATCGTTTAGGAGCTTCCGCTCTGATGCAGGGTTTGGCTGACGGATATTTCGTATTGCCTTACACCATTCAGAATTACCTTGCTGCAGATATTCGTACCCCACGGATAAACACGGATACACCAGCCTTTCTGGAAGCTGAAAAATCGGTGAAGGAAGAATACAAAAACTGATGAGCATACGGGGCAAGCATTCGGTAGACAGTTTCCACAAGCGTTTGGGTAAAATTATGTGGGATAAAGTTGGGATGGCACGCACAAAACAAAGTTGTTCCGAGGCTATTGCCGAAATAGCAGCACTTCGTGTGGAATTCTGGAATGATGTACGCGTAACAGGTACACCCGACGAACTCAATCCTGAACTTGAAAAGGCTTTACGGGTTGCCGACTTTATAGAATTAGGTGAACTGATGGCACGCGATGCTCTTCACAGGGAAGAATCGTGCGGTGGTCATTTCCGTGAAGAATACCAAACCGAAGAAGGAGAAGCAAAACGCGATGATGGCGACTTTATGTATGTTGCAGCCTGGGAATACAAAGGCGAGAACGAAGAGCCAAAATTAAACAAAGAGGTTCTGGAGTACGAAAACATCAAAGTAGCTCAGCGTAACTATAAATAATAACAATATCGGCAAACGATTGGCAGTAACTTTATAGTTGCGATGAGTAGGGAGCCGGAAAAAACATAAGAGATATGAATTTTACACTTAAAATATGGCGTCAGGAGAGCGCAAGCTCAAAAGGTAGGTTTGAAACCTACAAAATCTCCGATATTTCAGATGAGTGTTCTTTTCTCGAGATGCTCGACCAGTTGAATGAACAGCTGGTTGACAAATTCGATAAACCTGTATGCTTCGATCACGATTGTCGTGAAGGTATCTGCGGGATGTGCAGCCTTTACATCAATGGTCGTCCCCATGGAAACGACAGTGGTATTACTACCTGTCAGCTGCATATGCGCCGTTTCAAGGATGGTGATACCATTGTAATTGAACCATGGCGCGCCAAAGCCTTTCCAATTCTGAAGGATTTGGTTGTTGACCGCTCTGCTTTCGATAAGATTGTGCAGGAAGGCGCTTATGTATCGGTTAATACCGGTGGTGTGCCCGATGGAAATGCTATTCCTGTACCCAAGGTAAAATCGGATCTGGCCATGGATGCTGCTGCCTGTATTGGCTGCGGTGCCTGTGTGGCAACCTGTAAAAATGCCTCAGCCATGTTATTTGTTTCGGCTAATGTTTCGCATCTTGCGTTATTACCCCAGGGTAAAATTGAAGCCAAGGAACGGGTTTCAAAGATGGTAGCCAAGATGGATGAACTTGGATTTGGTAACTGTACCAATACCGGTGCTTGCGAAGCTGAATGTCCGAAGGAAATCAAACTTTCGAATATAGCCAGGTTATTCCGTGAATATTACGTATCCTCTGTAAGTTAATCATTTAGATAATTACTGGAAATAAAAAAAGGGCAGGTGGATGATTTCACACTGCCCTTTTTGCTTTTATATAGAATTACTTCGGTAGAAGAACCTTGTCCAGAACATGAACGATTCCGTTACTCCCCTGGATATCAGTTGCCACCACTTTGACAGATGCATTGATGGTTACACTTGATCCGACATTCACATCGATATCTCCGTTCAAGGTAGTTACTTTACCTGTGGAAAGACTTGCGGAGCGAACGTTTGAGCCAACCACATGGTACAATAAAATCGGAGTAAGATCAGCTTTGGTAAGCGCATTTATACCCGAAACACCCAGGGATGTAAACAGTGCATTAAATGCATCATTGGTTGGAGCAAATACGGTGAATGGTCCGGCACCAGATAAAGTTTCAACTAATTCCGCTTTTATAACGGCCTGGACAAGAATGCTGAAATTGGGATTCTGCTGTGCAATAGCTACTACCGAAGGTTGAAAAATAACATCGTCAATAATGTGGATAACACCATTTGAACCGGTAATATCTACTGCGATCACTTTTGCCGAGCTGTTAAGTTTTACTTCCTGACCCGCATCAATTTTTACAGAAATGGGGTAATCTCCGAATTTGCTTAATGTTTCTGCATAACCGGTTGCAACATCGCTACTATAAACTTTTGATCCTAATACATGATATAGCAGAAGAGCAGTCACATTGGACGGGAGTGTAGCATATTTTGCAAAAGCTGCATTATTGGGAGCAAATATTGTGAAAGTGCCGGTTTTTTCCTTCAGCGTATTTAATAAATTTTCGCTTACTACAGCATTAGCCAAAGAACTCAATTGAGGGTTAACCGCTACAAGTTCGCCCACACTTAAAGGAGAAATTACTTTATCTATTATATGAACCACTCCATTGTCAGCCTGAACATCAGCCGTTGTAACCATTGCGTAGTTGTTAATCTTTACACCCGAAGATTTTTCGATGAATAAGGATAAAAATTTATTATTATCAACCGGACTCAAGGTATAAGCATATCCTGTTGTAACAGCCGATGATGGCACTTTGGCGCCGAGTACATGATAGAGGAGGACAGATTTCAGGACATCAACAGGAACATCCTCAACCTTTGCAAAGCCTGCTGAAGTTAAGAAAGCTGTAAACGCATCATCAGTAGGAGCAAAAAACTGTGAAAGCACCGGGAAGATGTAGCAAGCGTGGTTGTTAATCCGGTTTTAATAAGAGCTTTTTCGAGTATACTGAAGCGGTTATCCGAAACGACAATGTCACTTATGGTATTAGTTTTTGGGGTATTGTCATCATCATCCTTGTCACAGGAAATAAATATACCGCCCATTACCAGCAGAGCCAGTAAAAAATAGTTGTTTAACATTTTACTTTTCATATATTATTGTTTTGAGTTTGTACTATAAAAACTAAACAAAACCAATAATGTTTAATATAAATATTCAATAATTAAACAAAATAAGTGTAATTCTAAATAGCAAATAACTCAATGCCCCTAATCCATTGAACAAATTATAGTTGTTATAAAAATCCATTAAATCTTAAAAATTGTATGTTCGAACGCAACCTTCCCTTTGTTTATTCATCATAAATAAAAATCTAAAAAAATGAGTTACTTGAAATTTTGTTTGATAATTTTATTATTTACCAACTTTTCAGGAGGGTCTTTTCAATACAGATATAATAATCCTGAGATTAAACGATCTTCTGAATATGGTAAGTCGAAAAAGCCAAATCGCAAGGCTGAAATTGATATTAATTATTGTCTGCTCAATAAAAAAGGTGAACCATCCAATCAATTTACCGAAGGAGAGAATTTTACATTTTCGCTTTCCATTAGGAATAATAGCGGAGATACCTTATTTATGGACAATTCCTTTTTATCGGAAATATCGGGGTTTTGTACAGTTTACAATGAAGAAAACCAGCAAGTTGGTCAACCCTACCTTTTTACAGGAGCAACCATAGTTCCGTCTGAAGCTCATCCGTTTTATGGTAAGGAGAATGTTTACGAACTTCGGGTACCCTGGAACGATTCTCGATCTCTTTGGAGCACACTGCATTTCAGTTTCAAAGGTTCGAATCAAAAGAGTTTACCCAAGGGCAAGTATTATACATTTTTTTAAGCACAGGTTTTGCTTTGATCGTTCTTCAGGCCGGCCTTCCCTATGCCTGCAACCGGTATCTTACAGAATCGATTTTGAAGTGGTATAGTATAAGTTTCAGGTTGCAAATGAAATATTTCACCGGACATCTGTCTTTTCCATAAGGAGTATTATCTTTATTCGCAAAAACGACCGGATGTCCGATGAATTATCATTACATAGCTTTTGGTTTAAAAATAGAATCAGAATTTGAGATACCTGAGTTTCTTATAAGTGAAGGAACCCCGGATGTTTATATTGGTGTTGGAGAGGTTCCCGAAAAATTGCCAAACCCCCTGTTTGAAGGGGTTCGATTTCAAGCTTCACCCGATCATTTTCTGTTGCATGTGGATCGTATTGCCAGGTATTTTGCTGAGGGTGGACATACCATAACCATACAGCCCTATAATGGTAGTTCTGATTCCGAGAATCAGGCTGTTTTTATTAGGATCCGTATTCGGAGCGCTTATCCATCAAAGAGGATTACTTCCGATGCATGGAAGTTCCCTTTGTATTGATCAAAAGCCTATATTTTTCGGGTATATCCGGTGCAGGAAAATCAACGCTGGCAGCGGGTCTTATGCAAAGAGGATACCAGCTTTTAAGTGACGACATCAGTGTTGTTTCTTTGGACAAACATCCAACACCCTTTGTTTATGCCGGATATCCGGGGATGAAACTCTGGGTAGATTCCATGCTAAAATTGGGGTTTAAACCAGAAAACTATATCAGAGTTAGAGAAAAACTTAATAAACATCACCTGAGCATAGGTTCGGATTTCAATCCGGCAGGGATGCCCCTGAAAGGTATTTACATGCTACAAACCAGGAATTCCGACGGCATAATAATTGAGCCAATTAAAGGAATTGAAAAATTCAACGCCTTAAAAAATAATACCTACCGCTTAAATTTTATCAAAGGGATCGGAAATACGGAATCACATTTCAGGCATCTATCTGCAATTGCCACATCATGTGATGTGAAACGTATAACCCGGTCGTCGAAGGGTTTTGATCTGAACCGGCTTTTGAATAAAAATTGAAGAAGACATAAAAATGCGAAGATGGAGACAACAGACCATAAAAAAATAATTTGGCTGGCATCTTATCCCAAATCGGGCAATACATGGTTCAGAGCTTTTCTTGCCAATTTGCTGCACCCTGGCGATAAACCTGCTGACATAAACGAACTTGAAGGCGGACCAATTGCCAGCAGCAGAGCATTGTTCGATGAGGCTACAGGCTTATCCTCTTCCGATCTTACACCTGCTGAAATTGAGAACCTCAGGCCCTTTGTATACCGGTATATTGCCAGGAATTCGACTGAAATTATTTTCCATAAAATACATGATGCGTATACTTTAACTTCCGAAGGAGTTGCGCTTGTGCCTGCCGAAGCAACAAGATGTGCCATATACTTTGTTCGAAATCCGCTGGATGTGGCCGTTTTCTTTTGCACACCATGCCAACACGGATTTTCCTTCGATGGCAGA
>JAAUTT010000409.1 GCA_012031335.1 Bacteroidales bacterium
CGCGAACTAATAATTCGTATTGACTATTATTTAATTTTTTTAAATATCAATACATCCCGGTATGATTGAGATAAGGATTCCACAACTTTATTCCAATTAGCGAATCCAGCCGGATAAAGCAGTAAAAAATCCTTTGAGATTTCTTTTGTTTGGATAACGCTGTTATTTTCTACTTTGTAGGTGATAGTATATGAAAGGTGATCAGATGAAGCTGAATTACTTTTTGGCAGATAAGCTATTTCATAGCCTTGAGGAATATTAATGGTTGTAATATTCCTGTAAATGGTCTTGTTTTCATTTTCTACCGGAACTTTTCGCTTTAGCGTATCGAAATATGAATTATTAAAAGCTTTATTTAAATTTAGATTTATATAAATATCATTATCAATAATATTTATATAATCATCTAAGTGAAATTTGTAAGAGATGTCCAATGGCAGTTCACGTTCATTTAAATTTTTATAAAAAGTAATCCAGAGAAAACTTATTATTGCCTTTGATCAAAAATGCCCTTAGAAAATCTTTAGTTTGCTGATTATTTTTACCAGCAAGGTAATGGGTTCGTGTATTTTTTTCGTAACCGGTAATATTGAGCATTCCCACACCGGTTATGGATTTTTCAGTTATGCTAATGAACACGGAATCGGTTTGAATATTTTGACTGCTTTCAATAACCGGTATTTCCTCCACTTTGTATAACCCATTCTCTTTACCAACCAACGCCTGTTTGCCTTGAATCATTGAAGAAGGTAAACCAATGGTAGATGGTTATTGGTTGCATCAAGAAATATCGGTTTGCCCTCATGATAGTAGGTAACTATCATATGATTATCCGTTATTTCCGAAGGAATTTCTGTATATCTGTATGGAATGTCGCGAGTACCCACCCAGGTCAGGTATGATTCAATTCCGGCTACTTTGAGCATATAATTAAGAATACTCGACATTCCTTTGCAGTCCCCATATCTTTTTATAAATACCTGTGAGGCAGGTTCAGGTATAAACCCCTGCATTCCTGCTTCGAAGGCTACATATTTAATATTATCCTGCACCCAGTAATATAACCTTTTAACTTTTTCTGTCTCTGTTGTTGCACCGGAAATTATATTCTCCACCTCCTGCTTTATTGCTTTATCATCTGAGGTATTAATGTCCTTTACCAGGCTATGATAATAGTTAAATAAACCATTTAAACCTGATAATTTATCATTCATAAGATTAGCAGGTTTTGAATTATCAATATAAAAGGCAAGATGAGGATAATAATACTTTAGGTTGGGTGCATCAGGTTCGAAATCTGATGCCTGGATATTCCTTGCAGTCCAGGTGTAAATATTGTATTTGCCTTTTTCCTCAACTGTGAAATCAATTTTGGACGATTCGGTGTTAAATAGTTTGTATTTAACCGATGCCTTTTTATCTGCTTTTATCGTTACCCTTGATAACTCACAGGGAACATGCCATTTAAAAAAGAATGATCCCAATATATGCGGATTACTTAATTCCTGCACATACCGTAACGATGTAACAGCTCCTGGTTGGACGGCGGGATAAACAAAGGTTTTTGCTGTAACCTCATCGTAAAATACATAATCCGACTGGTTTTTCTGATCAGTATATTTTTCAACTTTTTTCACCTTGAATTTATCACCATCCGGTACCAGGGTTTTAGCGTCCAAATCGAGAATTTTAATGAAATGCGAAGAGTAAACCTTATCGGTAACCATATAGTTTGTAGGGTTCTTAAGGATCATAGTTTCTTTCTTTACTTCCTGAGTGATTCTATATTCCGAACCAGCAACATCTATAAGGATATTTTCAATATCACTAGTAATTACTGAGGATTCTCCCGGATATTTTTGTTTTAGCATCTCAAAATAGCCGGGTGTCTGAGCAACGGTGATAAGGTTGAACGCTAGTGTTAAACTAACTGCTGTTATAATATTTTTACAGTTCATATTAATTCATTAATATATTTCCCCAGTAGAATTCCGTTTTTTCCTTATTACCTTTTGTTATCATAGTAGTAAAAAGTTCCATGTTCTGTGCCGTATCTGTATTCCTTTGTACTTTCCTTGGTACCGTCTTCTCTGTAATAGTGACAAGTTCCATGCAGGTTATCATTTAAATAAATTCAGTTCTTTTGGTTTACCTGTGGGGTAGTACTCTGCAAATTCGCCTTCATAATCTTCGTTATTTACGTTAAATTCCAAATATTTATTTCCCGAAGCATAATAGAAAATTCTTTTACCGACTAAAATTCCACCATTATAATTTTGTTCCGATGAAATTTGTCCTGTTTTAAAATAAGTTTTAAAACTACCGGCATCTTTTATATTAATGTATTTAGTTACCAAACCAGTGGCACTTTCATATTGATAAGCCCTTAGACCATTGTTACTGAAAATAAGAGCAAACATAAATTCACCTGCAGGATTAAAATAGCGAGCCGTATCAATAGGTTGATCTGCTTTATAATGGGTTACTGATTTTATTTTGTGGTTATAATGGTAGTTTGTCCAAATACTATCGGCATTACCGTTTTTATAGAATCCTGTTTTATATAAAGTTCCATCCGGATTATAGAAATTCCATTTACCTTCTTCCTCTCCGGCAATATAATTCCCTTCATTTTGTTTTTTACCCGATGGAAAATAGGCAACACTTGGTCCATCCTTTAAACCTTCGAGGTAATTATTTACAATTTCGGTTTTTCCGGTTTTATAATAGAAAGTAAAGGTTGAATTAAGTTCATTACAGTTGAAGTTTCCTTTAATGCGTGTGGTTTTATCGGGATAAAAGAGTTGATAATCCGTTTTGCCATCAAAATCAACTTCCGAAATAAGCATACTATCCGGATTAAATGACTTCATGGCTGTTAGCTGTCCATGTTCATATTTACGGTGATATTGGATTTTTGATCAGGAGCATAATCTTCCGAAATTCCATGCAGCTTTCCTGATATAAAATAAGCAGTCGATTCAAGCTGGCCATCAGCATGGCGGTATAACCATTTGCCTTCAGGTTCATTATCGGCATACCATCCTTCAGAGATTACCGTTCCGTTTTTGCTGTACTTCTTGTAATAGCCGTTGAGATTTCCTTCTATGTAATTACATTCATTATCCTTTTCTCCTGTAACTGCATAGTAAGTATAAGCTCCATCTTGTATACCATTTTTATAATGCTGGACGATTCTTTTATTACCGTTTTTGTAATAATAGGCCCACATGCCATTCATCTCACCGTTTACATAAGTTCCTTCTATCATCAGACTGCCATCCGAATAATATCCCTTGAATACAGTTGCACTACTTCCGGTTTTACCTGAAGCAATAATGCTTCCGTCGGTTTTTGATATGTAAATTGTTTTACTTTGCCTTTATCGTAAATAATGGTAGAAAAATGATTTCCAGTTTCGTCGAATGATTTCAAATCACCATCAAAATTTCCTTTTTCATCGTAATTCGAAATTTCACTGATGAGACCATCTTCCGTGTATTCTTTCCAGGTGCCATAGCGTAAACCTTTTTTGTAGGTTCCGCTTAAATAAAGTTTGCCATTGGAATGAAAGGACTTAAACGAACCATTAAGTTCGTTGTTAATATATTCAGCTTCTTTCTCTAAATTACCGTTACGGTAATAATCCATGGTTTTCCTGATAACAAACCGTTATTATACTGATATATCCATTTTAATTGACCGTTAGAATAATAACCGCGGTTTTCGCCGTGTAATGTGTCGTTTTTTATAAAAATACTCTTCCTTTATAACGCCATTTTTATAGTACGAAATTCCTTTTCCATTACGGCTTCCGTTTTTAAAGGGAATCACTGCTGAAACCGCGTCGCAGTTATAAAAGTATTGCACATCACCTTCCGGAATCCCATTGATATAGTTTGCTTTAAACTTTATCTTACCATCGGGGAAAAAACCGGTATATTCGCCATGCATTTCGCCATTGAGGTATGTTTCGGTTGTGGACAGTGTGCCGTCGTTATTGTAATTATACCATAAACCTTCTAATTTACCTTCATTCGAATACTTTCCATCTTCTTTGACCTCTCCGTTAAGATGATAAAATGTCCAGTTACCAGTTTTTGAACTACCATCGCTGGTATATTTACCCATTGAAATCATAATATTATCTTCATTTAAGAAAATGTCGGCCAATCTTTCCGAACCATCCTTAACTTTTATGTTAGTATGTATTTTGGAAAGAGAGCTGGAAAGCACTTTATTCATTTCCCTGATATTTTTTTCGCGTTTGCTTACTTCCTTTGCAATTGTTTTGTCAGAAGCCGTTGTTAAAATTTTACAGATGAAATCGTCGGTATGGTTATTTTGTTTAGCGTTTAGAAAAAGCGGGACATAATATTCCATCCAGAAATCACCTGTATTTGGGGTATATTTCAGCGATTCGAAAAGTAACTGACTTTGCTTTGCCACAGGAGCATTGAATTTTAGTTTCATTTTGTAGCCCTCGTTAAGTGCAAACCCCGATCCTATTACATGGTCAATTTCACTAAAAGCATTTGGGCCTGATGGAGTAATTTTCTCGTAATCACTACCTAACGCATTGTTTACAAAATTATTCAGAAATACAAGATTCGGGTTCGACCGTTCCGAGTTTGGGTCAATGATGAGAAATGTTTCCAGGCTGAGCATAGCATGCGTATAATGACCCATTAAAGCGCATATTTTTCCTAGAACCAGATGACTTGAGGCATGAAACGGATTCAAACGGATTGCCTGTTGAAAAGCTTCAATAGCTGGTTCGTATTTCTTTTGATTTGTATATGTTATCCCCTTATTAAAATGGAGTAAATAACTATATGGAAATTTTATCAGCGCTTTATTGTAGAGCATAATTGCACTATCGGGAAACCCTGCCTGGTCAAGGGCATTTCCTTTGATGATATAGAGCCGGTGAAGATGTTCTGATTTATATTTCATTGCTTCGCTGGCCGTTTCAACAGCTTCCTGGTATTTTTTTGCTGTGAAATAGGTTGAAGCTATTTCGGTAAGCGTAAGTACATAACTGGTGTCGTTTGGATCGATTGTTCGGAACATTGCTATTGCCTCATCGAACCGGGCACTATCTCTTAAGAGGATGGCGGCTTCGATTGTTTTACCCGGACGCTGATATTCTGTTTGTTTTCTGGGATTTAAGTTGTGCTGAAATTGTAATTAATAAAAACAACTACTGTACTAATGAGCTTTTTTTCATAAA
>JAAUTT010000410.1 GCA_012031335.1 Bacteroidales bacterium
AGAAGCCTTTATTAAAGGATATGATAAATGGCAGTGGATTATTGGAACAGCTTTCTATTGCATGATATTGAACTTGAGCTGAACAATCTGGTCAAAACAAGTACTCATTATTAATGTTTTCATTAATCTTTTGCATAATTGGCATTTTATCCTTTGTCATATTCCGTAATTACAACAATTTAAAGAAAATAATTTTTACTGATATTGAATTAAAGAAAAGTGAGGCACGATTCCGCGGGTTTATTGAAAATACCGATAATGGTCTGTTGATTTTTGAAAATAATATTCCCGTTTTTTCCAACAATAAGTTTAACGAGATATTCCAGGTTAACCAGGATAGCCTCCCAAATTTCCGTTTAGCCGATTACATTCCTGCCTGGGAACAGGAAAGAGTTAAACTGATGATGAGTAAAAGCTTTCAGGAGGCAAAAACAAGATTCACAACCTGGCTTTCCAATGAAAAATTTGTAAATCTGAATTTTATCAACGATACCGAAACGGCAGGGTATTACCAATATTTGGTGGTTCAGGATAATACAGAGCAAAAGCAGATACTTACCACAATCGATATTTTGTCCGAAAATATAGCAAAGAGCAACGATTCGGTAGTTATTACCGATTTAAACGGAAATATCGAATATGTAAATCCCGGGTTCGAAAATTTAACCGGCTACACTTTTGAAGAGGTAAAAGGCAAAAAACCGGCAATTCTTAAGTCGAATAAGATGGAACCAGTTATTTACAAGGATTTATGGAATACCATAACAGCCGGCGATATTTGGAAAGGAGAGCTGCTCAACCGTAAAAAGGATGGCACACTTTTCTGGGAATCGACCATTATATTTCCCATTAAAAACAGCCAAAACGAAATAATCAAATATTCTTCGGTTAAAACTGATATAACCTACAAAAAGAGAATTGAAGAGGAACTCATTTCTGCCCGCGATAAAGCTGAAGAAAACAATCGTCTGAAAACAGCTTTCCTGAATAACATCAGTCATGAAGTACGCACCCCCCTTAATGGAATTTATGGATTTGTGCAGGTATTACAGGAACTGGATCTCTCTGCAAGCGCCCGGCGAAGTCTTCATATAATTAAACAAAACTGCGAGGTTTTGCTTAAACTTTTTGACGACATCATCGATTTTTCAAGAATTGAAGCAAGGTCGGTAAGTTTACACAAAGAAGGATATTAAGATAGGCGAATTCCTTACCGAAGTGGTTGAAAAACACAATAACAAGGGTTTGGAAGGTAAAGCCAAAAAAGTGGAAATTATTCTTCAAAAAGAAGAAAATTTCGATACGGTAACTTTACATACAGATAAACTGAGACTGAACCAGATTTTTGACAAATTAATTTCAAATGCGTTGAAATACACTCCCGAAGGTCATATTTTGGTGCATTATACAATTAATTATGAATTTATTACCTTTAGCATAACCGATACCGGAGTGGGCATCCCCGAACACGAAAGGGAGCTTATATTTGATGCTTTCTCGCACGGAGATAATCATTATTTCAGTCTGCATAAAGGTGTGGGCCTGGGACTCAATATTGCCAAACTTCTTGTCGAAATTATGGGTGGCACGCTTTCATTCGACTCAGTAAAAGATAAGGGTTCAACTTTTTCATTTAGTTTTTCGAGTACTGAGTTAAATCATTATAAGCTGAACGGGAATGAAGTTGATACGAAGTCCGAAGTGCTTAATAAAACCATTCTGATAGCCGAAGACAATGATGAAATATTCAATTACTATTTTGCTATCCTTGGTTCTGAAAACTTTATCATCAGAGCTAAAACAGGGCTTGAAGCTGTGAAAATAATCGAATCGGAGGAGCAAACACCCGATATTATATTAATGGATATCCTGATGCCAGAGTTGGATGGTATTTCTGCAACCCGTTTAATTCAAAAATTAAAACCTTCCATTCCGGTAATTGCTCTAACAGCGGTAAATAGTGAATTTACGAAAATGGACAAAAACCTGTTCAGTTTATGGCTATCAAAACCGGTTCGGGTGCAGCAGTTAATTGAAAGCATTAAAAAGTTTTCGTAAACATTATATTCCTGCATGTTATCTGGTGACTTTAGCCGCCTAGTGTTATCAAAATATAAGGATATTTTTTACATTAAACTTTCTCTTTCCCCTGACATTTACCTTAATTATTTGCCCTTCTGAAATCATTTTTTGTATCTTGCTATTGCAAAAACTGACTGATGCCATGAAATATCCATATCATTCTTTTTTATACAAGGGAATGACTATAGAAGCCTGCCCGGCAAGTAACAGGTTAAATGTGGCCTTAGAAATAAATAAACATGAAATATCAATAATTCCGAATGATCAACAATCAGGAGAACAATTGATTGGGGCTACAACCTGTCGGTATGTCACGGTTTCCTTTTAAAAAAAAAATTTTGTACATATGAAAAATGCTACATTTTTATCATTAGTAATTTTTGTCATAACAATTCTGAGTTGTAAATCCGGAAATACTGAGTTACCGGAATATTATTTCGAATCGGAATTTCCAAAACCGGGGTATAAACTGCAGAATGTTACCGGAGAAACCTTTGGCATTAAATCGTTTAACGATACTACTTTTTATAACATCTCTTTTGACACACAAAAAAGGTGGAATTTAATTTCGTATCAAAAAAAACGGAGATACTGTTTTCTATGGAAAAATTAGCCGCTTCCGGAATATGTATTTCCTAAGTAAGAAAATGACCGACACTTCCTGGCGCATCCAGGCTTTACGTATAAAAGGACCCCTGATTACCGGTTTTAACACCATGAGCGATCAGATGTTTTTATTGCCATTTCTTTGTGAAGCGATTAACGAAGCGGGGTCTGCCGGTATTGACGATTGCAGTTTGCTAATGAAAAAAATTACACCCGACAGCACCAGACCTTATAGATTGGTTCCCGACAAAAAAATTCTGAAGACGCTTTATTCAGAATTCTTCCGTTTCCATCCCGAAGGAGAACTTATGCTTAAAACTGATACATTGACAGAAATTATTCCTCAACAGAAAAGTGAAACCTTTATACCTGAAGAGCTGAACGAAGAAATTGAAACCACCATGGAAGAAAGTATTGTTTCCGTAAAACTTTACCCGAATCCTGTTAAGGCCGACTTAACCATTGAACCCGAGGATGATGGCCGTTATATCTGTAAGATTATTAATACTTCCGGAACAACGGTACTGAATAAAACCATCAATGGAAAACAAATATTAAATGTTTCGGAGCTGCAAAACGGACAATACTATTTAAGGATTAGCGATAACCAGTGGAATGTAAGTACCTATCAGTTTATAAAGGTTCCGAATTAAGGTCTTAACCAGATACCTGTTTTCGTATTTTTTCGAGGAGTAAGGCCGGACGAATGGGTTTAGATATAAAATCGTTACATCCTGCCTGAAGGGCCTCTACCTCATCTTCTATCATGGCGTAAGCGGTTTGAGCAATAATGGTTACCGTGGAATCGGCCTCCCTTATTCTTTTTGCTATTTCCAGTCCGTTTATATCGGGTAAACGTAAATCAAGCAGGATAACATCAAATTTTAGGCTTTTAAATAACTCAATGGCTTTTTCACCGGTATTGGCAAGCTTCCAGGTAATTCCTCCATCGTCGAATATTTCTTCATAATAAACAACACTCGATGGATCGTCCTCAACCAGCAATACATTGAAACTTATATTGGTATTTTCACTTTCAGGTGCACTTTTCATATTGCCCTTATTTTCAAAAGGCAGGTGAAAAATAAAAGTTGCCCCCCTGCCTGTTTCGGATTCAACACGGATATCGCCTCCCATTAGCTGCAACAACTTTTTCACAATGGATAATCCCAAGCCTGTTCCTCCGTAATTTTGGGAGATTTCTTCGCCAGCCTGACCAAAACGGTCGAATATACGTTGGTGTTTGCTTTTATCAATCCCAATACCGGTGTCCGATACTTTAAAAATAATCCGGTCGGCCAGAATCTCCTGTACCCCAAAACTTACCGTGCCTTCGCCTGTAAACTTAATAGCATTGTCGAGGAGGTTAATCCAAATCTGATTAAGGCGGTTCTCATCGGCGTTCAGAAGTATTTCCTTTTCGGGAGAAATTAAGTTAAGGGTTATTTAGTTTTACAATTTTCTTCAAGTTTTTAAGGTACAATAAATAGATGCCCGACAAGCTTTCGCCAAGGTTGAATGTTTTTTCAACAAGAGAGAGCTGATGGGTGTCCAGCCGCGAAAGATCAAGAATATCGTCGATTATCTGCATTAAACTCTCTGCACTGCGATGTATTATCTTCGAATAACTGTCCCGTTTTTCATCCGACAGTATCTTTTTCTCGGTTAGCAGACCTGTAAATCCCAGTATCCCATTAAGAGGTGTTCGGATCTCATGGCTCATATTTGCCAGAAATGCCGACTTCAAACGATCGCTCTCTTCAGCTTTTTCTTTTGCTCTTATAATCTCTCCGAAAAGCTCTTTCCGTTCGGTTATATCATATACAATGCAATAGAGATAGTCCTTTTTCTTCAATTCCATTAAATTGACCATCACAGCCACATCGCCGGATGCGGCCATCGGCCAGTTTGTGCCGGAACTTCGAAAACTACCTCTTCTGTTTCTTCGGGTAATCCGCATGTTCTCCTGGATTTTTTCGGCCGGCATCGTATTGATCTCGCTCATATTCATCTGTTTTAGCACTTCCAGCGGATATCCGTAATAATCGGCTGCCGCCTGGTTGGCATTGCTGATTTTTCCTGTATCGGGATCTAATAACAGGTGCACAGCTGCATGATTTTCGAAAAGCTTTCGGAATTGCTCCTCGCTTTCTTTCAGCTGCGATTCGGCTTCCTTTTGTTCGGTAACATCCATCACTGTCGATACCATAATGTTCTGCTCCGAAAGTGGAATATTCACAATATTTACAATGGCCGAAGAACCATTTTTACGGGTTATCCGGATATCTTCCCAATGAAGGCTCCCAGGTTTTCCTGCTTTGGTATCTTCCATCATGGTATTAAAAATTTTCTCCCTGTATTCCTTATCCGGGAAACATTTTTTAAAGTGATCTTCCAGTAAAACCAGTTCATCGGCATCCCATCCATATATTTCGCTGAATTTACTATTCATGTAAATGGACTTAAGTTCGCGGTATTGATACAACGACAAACCTATTGGGAGGGAATCGAGCACCGTTTGAATGAAATCGTTTTTCTCTTTTA
>JAAUTT010000411.1 GCA_012031335.1 Bacteroidales bacterium
TATTCTTCTAATTATTATGACAGAATTTTTTAAACCGGAGACTACAAACAATTGAAAAAAAAAAGAACTTATTTATAAAATTCTTGCCTTATTTTATCGATTGCCCTATATATCTGCGTTTTAACAGTACTAACCGAAATATTCAATTTGGTGGCAATTTCCGTATTTGACATTTGTTGAAATCGGCTAAGTTTAAAAATTTGCCTGCACTGGTCTGGTAAACTGTCAATTATTTCGTTAATAATTTTTTCGCAGTCTTCGGCTTCCAGTTTTTGAATTACATTTTCATTTATCTGGCTGTATTCTTCAAGATATTGCCATGTATCATCCGAAACCAGCATCCCTATGGAATTATGTTGGTTTGTCTTTTGCTTTAACTTATTGATTGTTTGATTATGAACGGACTGATAGAGATATGCTTTTACAGAACCCGTAATCAGAATATTTTCCCTATTATTCCAGAGATTTAAGAATGTATCCTGAACCACTTCTTCAGCAATAAAATTATCGTGAGATATCCTGTAAGCATATTTAATAAGTTGCTGGCTGGTTTCTACAAAAAGGTGTTTTAATGCATTGATATTTCCATGCTTAATCAAATTCCATGTTGTTGAAAAATCAAACGCCACAGGTCTCTTGTAGATTAGGTTATTTGGTAGTCCCTATAGTAATATCCCTTTACAAAAATAGACGAGTTTTTGAAATAAACACTAAATATACAAACCTTGTGAAAGATAATTTTTTACATAATCTTTAACCCCAGTTTCCAGGGTAGAAAAAGGTTTTTTATATCCAATATTAATAAGTTTGTTCATGTTTGCCTCAGTGAAATACTGATACTTATCCCTAATATCCTCAGGAGTGTCAATAAATTCAATATTTTCAGGAACCGCCATGGCATTAAACGTATTTTTAACCAAATCGAGAAATGACCTTGCTTTTCCGGTACCCAAATTGTAAATACCAGAATTTTTGCGATTTTCCATTAAATAAAAGATTACATCTACAACATCCTTTACATAAATAAAATCTCGGAGTTGCTCTCCATCTCTGAAATCGGGTCGATGAGACCTGAATAATTTCATTTTACCGGTGGATTTGATTTGATTGTAGGCATGGAAAATAACTGATGCCATGCGCGATTTATGATATTCATTCGGCCCATAAACATTAAAAAACTTCAAACCAGCCCAGAAATAAGGCTTTCTTTCCTGCATCAATGCCCATTTGTCGAATTCATTTTTCGATTTTCCATAAGGATTTAATGGCTGAAGTTTTTCTATAATATCGTGATTATCTTCATATCCATATTCTCCCAAACCATAGGTTGCAGCTGATGATGCGTATATTAAAGGTAACCCATAAGTTACGCACTTATTCCAGATTTCCTTGGTATATTCCAGGTTGAGGGTTTCAAGTATCTCCCATCTAAATTCTGCAGTATCGGTTCGCGCTCCAATATGCACTATAAACTGAATTAATGATGGTTTTGGTCAATCCATGAGAAGAGATCGTTACGATTAACCTGATGTACTAAATGTTTTTCCGTTGAAATTTCTATTTTTTTCAGGATTCGTAAAATCATCGACTATAACGATATCTTTAAAGTTCTCGGAATTTAACTTAGCGATCATATTGCTGCCAATAAATCCTGCAGCGCCGGTAACTACAATCATATAATGTATTTTAAGAAACCAAAGGTAATGAAAAGTAGTTACAGAATAAATAAACAATGACTTATCGAAAAGGATTTGAATTCTCCATGGGTTATCCGTTAAATTAATTTAAAGATTAACAGATAAGTATGCGTTTATCTCTTTTCTTAAAGTGGTTATATATATAAATAAGGGGGTGGTATATTTTT
The DNA here is from genome assembly GCA_012031335.1 of Bacteroidales bacterium. Next base: position 1,865 of record JAAUTT010000411.1, read on the forward strand.
TTTGAAAGTGTAAACAATTATCACACCTTCGCCTTTATTTAGTTAAAGCTATTTCTTGGACAAAAAAATGAAAAATCTGATATCATTAATACTTCTGAGCTATTGTTTTCAAATAACTGCTCAAATTTCCGAAGGGGGTTTGCCATACGCTTCTAATAAAATGTTGTTCAAATCGCAGGCGGCTATTCCCGAATATAGTTTAAAAAAGCTGGAAACAGAAAAATTGCTAAAGGAAGACACAGAAAATCCTACTCCAGTGAGATACAGTATTTTTGAGGAAGTAAATATTGATTTAAAATCGGGCATATCCGAAGAAATATCAGATCCGGCAGGTACTGTATGGAAATATGCCATAACTTCTGAAAATGCAAATTCTATCCAGGTTGTATTTAATAGCTTTAATATTCCTGCGGGAGCAAAACTATTCCTGTATAACAACGATTACTCTGAAATTTACGGAGCTTTTACCCAAAAAAATGTACAAGAGGATCACACTTTTATCATTGCCGATTTTCCGGGAAGTCGTGTAATTCTGGAGTACTTTGAACCTGCTGATGCTGATTTTAAAGGAATTGTTAAAATTGGTAGTATTGGACAAGCTTATAAGAATATCCTTAAAAATGAACTGGATGTTGAAGCAACAAATTATATAGATATAAATTGTCACGAAGGCCGGTACTGGCAAACTGAAAAACATGCCGTTTGTAAAATAACTTTCCGAACAGGAAATACTGGATATTTGTGCTCAGGAGCACTGATTAACAATACAAAGAATGATGGTACTCCTTATTTTCTTACTGCAAATCATTGTATAGACGATTCTGCATCGGCCAAAACACTGGTTGCCTATTTCAATTATGAGAAAAAATCGTGCAACGGTTCTTCCAATGAGGACAAAACCTTGACGGGTTCCAACCTTGTAACTACTGGTTCAAATTCCGATTTTACGCTACTAAAACTAAACAATACACCACCTGTAAGTTATCAGCCTTTTTATGCAGGCTGGGACATAAGTGCCTACCGCGATAACCTGAATGCCAGTATACATCATCCTGAAGGTTTGGAAAAAAGATCTCGGTTGATAACGACCCAATTTCTACCTTCGATTTTGTGATTGCATGGGATGAGGGAGGTACTACCCCACCATCGAGCCACTGGCTTGTTAATTTCGATGCTGGAGCAACCAACGAAGGTTCATCGGGAGCGCCACTTTTCAGTAAACAAAAGAGAATAATCGGTCAATTGCATGGAGGTGGTGATGGTGAAGAGTTTTATGGTAAACTGAATTATTCCTGGAACAACAGCACCTCGGGGTATAAACAACTGAAAACATATCTCGACCCTACCAACTCAGGGGTAAAAACGCTGGATGGCTATACCCCGGATAAAATTGTTCCTGATGCTTTTTTTTCAACTCCTTTTAAGGATATTTGCCTGAACTTTCCCGTTGTTTTTAATGATTATTCAGCTTTTTCGCCTGCTTCGAGGGAATGGATTATTACACCAACAGGTTACAAATTCGTGAATGGAACTGATAAGAATTCCCAAAATCCAAATATCGAATTTACTAAAGCAGGAAATTATAATGTGAAATTAAGGGTCTCAAATAATAATGGAAAAGATTCGTTGCAAATTAACAATGTGATTACTGCAGGAAACAGCATTAATGTTAGTATGCTATCGGATAATGAGAGTTCGTTTTGCTATTACAATTTCGATAGCCTTGTTCTTAGTGGATATGGGGCAGAAAACTATACCTGGGAAATTGAAAAACAAACTGTGGAACCGTTTTACATCAGCCAGATATTTGGTGATACAGCCATTTTAAAAGCGAAGAATAATGTTATCATCGACTCAACCTACAAATTACAGGTAAAAGTAACAGGTACCCAGGGAACCTGCACCAACACCAGTACTCAAACTTTCGATTTTATTAAGGTATTTAATGATAACATTGTTAATGCCATTGAAATAAAACCCGGAACCACCAAAAGCTTTTCAAATTTTGTGCATCAATTGAAACAAATGAACCATATCCGCCAGGTGATTCATGCACTGGTGTTAAGTCGTGGTGCGATGAATACGGAACAGGCGAAAATATTATCGAGAACAGTGTATGGTTTAAATTTACAGGCCAGCGAGCGGAAAAGTTTCTCTTAAATCGGAAGGTTTCGATAACGAAATTGCCATTTACGAAGCAGAAACGGCACTGGAAATCCTGGCTGGAAAATATACCCTACTGGCAGCCAATGATGATCAAACTGATGTTGATCCAAATCCTTCCATACCATTTGTGCCAGTAAAACCAGGAAAAACATACTGGGTTCAGGTTGATGGAAGCGGTGGAGGCACAGAAGGTGATTTTACATTAACCTTGTCGGATTTGACTACCACCAGTGCAGCACCAATTTCACAATCGCACAATATTATTATTTATCCTGTCCCCGTTGAAAACATTCTGAATATTAAACGGGATTTTCAATATTCCGAGACCATGGAATTAAAAATATTTTCAGTTACAGGAAAGCTTTTAATGCAACGTATAATTGATGCCCCTAATGGGAATGAATTATCCATTGATATAAGTGCATTAAGTAAAGGGGTTTATCTGATAAAATTTATTGAAGGCAACAATACCCAAACTTTAAAATTCGTAAAGAATTAAACCACATCCTTACTTCAACCTTATACATTAAAAGTTTTTATCAATTGTCGCATTTTACGCGCCTGTTCCGATAGTTTTTGTGATTGGGTTGCCATCAAATCAGAACGTTCGGCATTTCCCTGAACAACCGAATTTAACTGTTGCATTGCATTATTGATTTGTTCAACTCCGCTCACTTGTTCCAGGTTTGAAAAGGATATTTCTTTTACAAGGTTTGCTGTACGTTCTACTTCGGGAATTAAGGTTTCAAGCTCTCGCCGTGCAGTTTTCGACATTATCATAGTTGCATTCGAAACATCGTTTATTTCAGTTGCTGCAATTTTACTTTTGTCGGCCAGTTTACGAACTTCCTGAGCAACAACAGCAAATCCGCGCCCGTGATCTCCGGCTCTGGCAGCTTCAACAGCTGCATTTAGAGCAAGCAGGTTAGTTTGAAAGGCAATATCATTAATAACAGTCACTTTATCTGCAATATTCCGCAACGATTGGGTAGCCATTTGAAAAGAATCCTTACTCTTATTTATTTCTATTACCGAATCCTGGGATATTTTTTCTGTTTGACGTGCGTTATCGGCACTCTGCTGAATATTGGCGTACATTTCTTCCATAGAGGAGGATACTTCTTCGGCGGCTGCTGCCTGCTGCCGTGTTCCATCGGATATGGCTTCGGCAGTATTATTAAGCAATT
>JAAUTT010000412.1 GCA_012031335.1 Bacteroidales bacterium
GAACTCTACGGTGAGGGTAATGCATATAGTTTGAATACCGTATCCACAATGCCCGTCTTGGGATATCCATTTCCAGTACTGAGATCAAACGGATTAATACCAGGCCGTTGATTACGGATAAGATTTTTGACGAGTCGGTTTTCATTACTGTAAAAACGATGAAATAAAACCGGCAGGGATTTATAAAAACTACGGTCTTATCGTAGTGGACCCCTCTATTCTCAGGGACATCAACCATCATGTAAACAATAACTGATGCTTATGCAAGCAATGTTCAAAAAACTGTTTTTCTTTTCTGCTGCGATGTTGGCAGGGTTTGTTTTTGTGCAGGCCCAGGTAAGTTCATCGGTATACTGGCCGAAAGACAGTTTATGGGTAGGCCGTATGCTCACCATTAAAGACGGTGACCAGAGCAACGGGAACGATACCATATTGCTGAAGCGCAATACTGTTATACGTCTTAAGTATACGGGCGATGAGCATACACAAACGACCTATTACCCCCTTTTGGCGGTACCGCCTTGGTTATAAGCTGATGAATACGCTGGATACCAACGAATTCATTCTCGATACGCTGGATATAAGCGGCGGCCCCAACATTGCCGATTGCAATTTTCTGGGTTCCCAATATTATGCTACCAACTGGAAGGATTATAAACTCCGGGTTACCTACCTTTGTGCGAAATCCGGTACCAGCAATACCTGTCTCACTACTCCCCATAGTTATGCCTTTCTGCCCAAAGATATTGAGTTGGAAGCGGTAATGGAAGTAACCAGGGTAGTACGTATGCCGAATTCCAATTCCGGGATTACCTCGATAAGCCGTGGTACTTCCGAGGTGCTCGGTATTGAAAATCAGCTGGGGCTTCCTAACAATTGCTGGAATCTGAATGAATATATCAAGTGGACAGAAATTACCTGGGCTCTTGAATACGAAGTAGAATGGGTGTATATCCCGGATGGTTTATATGTTCCCTCCCAGTCGGATTATTTTAATAACTATGCAGGTTCTCTTTCTGATTATCAGCAGGCTTTTGAGCTCAGTGAACCGGTACGGATAACCACACCCTATAATTATTATCCCATGCCCTGGGAATATCCCAAAGACGGAAAAATTTATATCCGGGTACGTCCGTTGGGCAGGCTCATTAATGCACCCTTGCAGGATTATGACCAGCCGGCTTTTTACCCCTGGTTCTATACTGTTACCCTTGTACAGGAGTCTACCACCTTCAATGATGACCGTAACTGGCAGCGGGTAACGACCTTTGCCGAAGAAGGGAAATTCAAAAAAGTAATTTCCTATTACGATGGTCTCAACCGCAGCCGCCAGAGCCTTACCCATATCAGTTCCGATCATTCGGTTATCATAGCCGAAACCCTCTACGATCATGAAGGCCGGGGCGTAGTACAAACCATGCCCTACCCCGAAGAATGTGTTCAGCTTGAATACAAACCCGACCGGCACAGAGACAATAACGACCAGGAATGGAACAAGTATGACTTTGAGCTGGAGGCGAACAACTCCAATAACGACAATGAAAAGCTCAATGTATCCACCGGAGCTCCCGGTATTATTCTACCAACAACCCCTTTCTGGCCCTGGGCGAACATTATGACTCGGATTTTTACACCCCTGATGCCGACCTCTACCCCTATACCCGGGTACAATACCTGATGGATGGTACCGGGAGGCCCGACCGCAGTTCCGGCGTAGGCCCGGTACATCGCCTGGGGGGCGGGCACGATACCCGCTACCTCTATGGCAATACCAATATGGTAGAACTGGTTCGCCTCTTTGGTGAAAACGTGGGGATAGCCGCTCACTATAAAAAGAATGTAGTGGCAGATGCCAACGGCCAGTCAAACATAACCTATCTGGATCAGGAAGGGCGGGTCATTGCCACCGCTCTAACCGGCAGCCCTCCCAATGGCCTTATTCCTCTGATGGTGCTGCTACAGAAACCATTACCGTGGATATCATGAACGGTAACAATATCATCGATGAAACCCATGGTAGAAGTACCATGGTTTATTCGGTACTGAATATCACCCCCGGTACGGATTACAGTTTTCGTTACCGCATACCCTACCAGTTGTTTTACAATACAGATGGATCGGCATGTATGGCCTGTAAATACAAACTCGAAATACGCATAGAAGGTCCGGGTATTGACGACAATACCGGCCCTTCCACCATTCTTACCGAACTGGTATATACCGGTGATGTGTACCCGCCCGGTACCCTTCCTGTTACCGCACCGGCATGTACTACCGATGCAGGCAGTTATTTTGAATGGGTCAACCCGACTACCTATACCTTTACCGAAGCCGGTAGCTATACCATTTACAAAACCCTTATCTGGGATAAAGATGCAGCCCTTGATGCGGTACTGGCTTCACTGGATCCGCTTGTAAACAGTACTACAGCGGCCGTACAGCAGGCCTACAACAGCCAGTTCAGTGCTACAGTGGAAGAAGACGATTGCGACTTCCTGCTTCAAAACTCCGGCCATACCTATCCTACGGATGAGTACAACGAAGTTTTCTCCGCTATGGCCGATGGCGAATGCCGTTCTATATACAATCGGATGCTGGGCCAGGTAAGCCCCGGAGGGTATTTTATCACAGATACTGTAGCGGGAGGTACCTATCAGCTCCGTGCAATAGATTATACCAATGGTCATAATATACTCGATGTATTGAGTGACGATTACGGATCATCAATCACCATAGGAAGCACTACCTATACCCTTCGGTTTCTTTTACCCGATGGTACGGATATATTGGAGCCTGTCTATGGCCCCTCCCCGTATACATTTGACGATGGAGCCCTTGATCTGATCATACAATACTGGCGGCCGGAATGGGCTGACCTGATGGTAATTTTTGAGCATCCCGAATATTGCCATTATACACTATGTACCCGGTATTCCGGCACAGATCAGTATACCACCCTGGATGAATCCAACTCCTCCGTACTCTATGACCTGAAAATGGTTGAACAGACCGGAGCAGACATCCAGTACTCCGGAACCCAGGACAGCTATATGAACCCCCAGCGGTACGACAGCCCCAACTATAGTGCCATAGCCCCCTATTATCTCAATCCTTATGATCCGGGTGAAGATTACCCCAATTCCCAGCTTTCTACCCGGGATCCCTACCCGGATAATATAGGAGATGATATTAATGCCGAAATGGAAGATTACCTCACCGATCAGTTTGGCAATCATTTCAGCATCTGGGAGTTCAGCCATCCTTTTATCACCACCAACCCGGTAACCGTGGCTGCCGCCGGGTATAACAACCAGATGGGCAATACCAATATCTTCAACCAGCCCTTTGATCTCAGTACCACCAACCCTGATGCAGACAATATACTCTGGAATCTTTTCCGGGGCTCTTACCTGCAGGCCAAAACACAGTTTCGTTATGATGCTGTACGTCTTCAGAATACATGCCCCATTCTCAGCGATCCCCACCGGATTGTGTTGGGTAGCGGAGGCCAGCCCGAAGATGAAAACGACATCAGCCAGATGACCAACGATATACTCAACAATATTTTTAATACCCCTCCGGGGACACCACGGTAAACGGTATGGGCAACCTATGTTACGAAAGTTGTGAAAACCGGGCAAACCTTTTATTGGATAATCTCTTTGGGAACTGTTATTCCCTTTTCCAGATCGAACAGTGGATTACGATGAACAATACCTCTGCTACAGGAGAGCCGGCAGATATTGTAGAGGATCTGCTGGATGACCTGCGGCAGGAACTCATTGATTTTTGTGTAAACGGCCCCACCACCCTTCGGGAAACTGGGCAGGTTGCAGTTCAGCCTTTCCCTATGGCATAATTCCCGAAAGCGAAATAGACGGGCTCGAAACCCCGGGCATGATCTGTATACCTTTTACGGTTTACTCACCAGTTTTGAATCTACCCTTGATGGATATGGTTTCGGTAGCTGTATCGTACTTACAGTAGGCGACTCCATTGAGCAGGGCGGAGACCCGGCTTCTATCATCACCAGTAGTGTTGTACAGGTATGCCGGTACGAAGATTGTTTACCTCCACTTCGGACATTACCACCTATCTCGAAGACCTTATTAACGATATCATGGGCAATAGTGCCGGTAGTACCTTCCAGGAATCCATAACGATGGGTACCGGGGGCACCTCCTGCACCTATTGCGGTTGTATACCCGAGGGTACCTCTGAACTGATCCAGGATCCTCCGGCACCGGATAAGACCTATTATTACCCCTCTACACCCTGTCTCGAATTGTTTAAAGACTGCGGCAGTTTTAGCGGCAGTTCCTGTAGCAATGGCCTCACCGCTACTATCCACAGCGGCAATACGTACAAAACCGTAGGCAACGACCGTTATTATAATTTCCCCAAATACCTTACCGAAAACTGTATAGGCTGCTACCTGAAGTTTTTTACATCCTGCTCTTCCACAGCAGGTAGTATTAACTATGCCGGCATCGTAGAAATTCCCTATTCTGTTCTTGGGAGCGGTATTGTACTGAGCACTACCAATGTACAGCAGACAGGCCCCCGTAAATATGTGGTAGAAGCAACCACCTGCCCCTTTATCACCAACTACAGCCTGTCGGATTACGACCCCTCCGGAGGCTGCGGAGGAAATACAAAAGTATATGTGGAAATTGATCTTTCCGGTTGTCCATCGTCCGTAGTATGCGAAGAAGAAACCGTATATACGCTCAACATTACCCAACCTGAATTTGATTATTCATCCTGGTATTCCGATTGCGTAAGCTTATTGTACAGCGTGGCCCAGGCCCAGGCAGATGAAGCATTTGACCTCTATATACAAGACCTCGCCTCCCAGATCATGGCCAATATGCAATGCCTGGACAATCTTAATGAGTCCATGGTGATGACCTATGATCTGCGGGAACATCATTATACCCTGTATTATTACGACCAGGCGGGCAATCTGGTACAGACCGTACCCCCTGCGGGAGTAGATGTGCTGGATAATAGCCATTTTTCAGCATCCGGAAATACCATTGTATGGGATCAGACTTCCCCCGATCATACCTTTATTACCCGTTACCAGTATTCCTCCCTCAATCAGCCCATTGAACAGCTCACCCCCGATGGAGGCCTTACCGCTTATTATTACGATGACAAAGGCCGGATCACCCATTCCCAGCATGCACAGCAGCGTTTTAATAAA
>JAAUTT010000413.1 GCA_012031335.1 Bacteroidales bacterium
ACTTCGTCGTCTTTTACATAAGTAACAGCAAATTGACAAATTTGATAAAAGTATTCACTAAAAAAGGTGGTAAAAGCTTTTCGTTACCATTTCTCAATCCACAACCAAATCCCTTTGCAGCATATAATTTGTCTGATACCGAAAACTGCATACAAACCTAATTGAAATTTATTTTTTATATTTGAAACATTGTTTCATTTGAATTGTTGTTTCATATATTTTAATTAATGGATGATGGATGCTATTGATATATTACATTGCCATAAGGTGAAAAAATCTTCGCCAAGGGTCGCGATTATTCAGGCTTTGCAATCAAGCCTTAACCCATTGTCCCAAGTGGATGTTAAAGAAAAGATGGGAGCTCTATATGATCGTATTACATTTTACAGGAGTGCCCAAACGTTACTAGATGCTGGAATTATTCATCGGATTGTTGCTGAAAATACTGTTGTTAAATATGCGTTAAACCATTGTGATCATGGACATAGACATGTCACGGACCATGTCCATTTTTTCTGCACCAAGTGTTGTTTACTTTTGTGTTTAAATGAGGTTAAGGTAAAATCGTATCAACTGCCAGAAGGGTTTGCGATCTTTCAATCCAATGTGGTTATACATGGATTGTGTAACCAATGTAGTTCATGAAAAAATGCTATTTATGGACGATCAAAGAATACCGGTTACCATTATTACCGGCTTTTTAGGCTCGGGCAAAACAACCTTGCTCAATAACCTGATAAAAAAGTACACTAATAAAAAATTTGCCATTATCGAAAACGAATTTGGGGAAATTGGTATAGATGGTGGCCTGATTGTAGGTGTCAACGAGAATATCTTCGAACTGGCCAACGGCTGTATTTGCTGTTCGCTGAACGATGATTTTTACAAAGCTATTACCCAGCTAATCGACGGGGAGTACGTTTTTAACCATTTACTTATTGAAACTACTGGCATTGCTGACCCCGATACCATTATCAAAGCATTTTTGTCGTCGGAGGACATTCAGATGCAATTCCGGCTCGACAGTGTTATTTGTCTGGCCGACGCTGTTAATATGGAAGACTTGATAGATGAACAGCCAGAAGTGCGCAAGCAACTCGCCCTCTCGGATATTATGCTTTTAAATAAAACCGATAATGTACATTTGGATTATGTCTACGAATTAAAACGAATTATCAAGGAGGTCAACCCTCTGGCAGAAGTTTATCCTGTAGCACATGCGGATATTTCAAATATTGACATTCTCGATACTTTTTCATTTTCGGGGAAGGCCATTGAAAAATCAACACTGGCTTTCAGGAATCTGACATTCTCAAAAAAAAAAGTGTTACCCAGCCCTCGGTTGTCATCGGGAAAAAAGAGCATCATCACGACATAACTTCTGAAGGGTTTTCTATTCCGGGCAGTTTCGATTTGGGTACTTTCAGCTTCTGGATGCAAAATTTTCTGCACTTCAACAACGAAACTATGTTCAGGGTAAAAGGTATTGTTAGCTTCGGCGAGATGCCTGAACGGTACATTTTTCATGCTGTACGTTCCACCTATATGTTCGAAATAGGGGAGCCCTGGGGAAATGAAAACAGGTTTAGCAAACTTATTTTTATCGGGAAAAGGATAGACCGGGACAGGCTGGAAGATAGTCTGTATCAATTGCTTTATAAACCAGAAATTAAAACTTAGTATATGAATAAGATACCTGTGACAGTTTTAAGTGGTTTTCTTGGAGCGGGAAAGACTACACTCCTGAACCATTTGTTGAATAACCGTGAAAACCTGAAAGTAGCGGTTATAGTAAACGATATGAGTGAAGTGAATATAGATGCCAAATTGGTTGAAAACGGCACCACCCTTTCGCGCACCGAAGAAAAACTGGTGCAGATGAGCAATGGATGTATTTGCTGCTCACTTCGCGATGACCTGGTGAAAGAAGTAACCAGACTGGCTCAGCAGAAAAAATTCGATTACCTGCTGATTGAAGGAACCGGGATTGCGGAGCCTTTGCCTATAGCACAGACCTTTAGCTATGCATTTGATAATTTGGGACTGGACCTTACAAAAATTTCAAGGCTCGATACGTTGGTCACCGTGGTGGATGCGCTGAATTTCGAAAAAGATTACATGTCGGTCGATTCCATTGCCGACCGTAACTTAAGCGAAGGCGATGTGCGAAACATTGTTGATCTGTTAACAGAGCAGATTGAGTTTGCAAATGTAATAGTCATTAACAAAGCAGACCTTTCTACCCCTTATAAACTGGAAGAGATAAAACGGGTAATTAAGAAATTAAACCCCGAAGCGAAAGTTGTTACCACCTCCATGGGGAAGGTAGAAACTACTGAAATACTTGATACCGGTTTATTCGATTTCGAAAAAGCATCCCTGGGAGCAGGATGGATGAAGGAACTCGAAACCGACCATTCGTCGCATACCGATGAGTACGGAATTGGTTCTTTTGTGTATCGAAGCAGGAAACCCTTTCACACGGGGCGTTTCGACGATTATGTAAATAATCATTGGCCGCATGGCATTCTCCGCAGCAAAGGTTTTTTCTGGTTAGCCACTCAACCCGCCGATGCTTTAGTGTGGAGCCAGGCTGGGCGGATGTCGAATATTCAGAAAGTAGGGGTTTGGTGGGCCTCGTTGCCTAAAAAGCAACGTAACCAACATCCTTCTTTCCAGGCAAACGAGGAATACATTATGGCAAATTGGGACAAGCAGTTTGGCGACCGCCACATCGAACTGGTATTTATTGGTCAGGATATGAACGAAGATAAAATTCGTAAAGCTCTGGATGATTGCCTCTGTACAGAAAAGGAACTGGCCCTGGTGGCGGAAGGAACGTTGAAATGAATATCTGGATTCCGGCATTCATCAGCACCATTTGGTAAGCGTTGTATCATTGGTAGGTGTTGCTTTTCTCTCGATGAACCCTCAACGGTTGCAAAAAATTATATTTATACTGGTAAGTTTTTGCTGTTGGAGCACTTTTTGGCGATGCGTTCTTTCACCTTCTGCCCGAAAGTATTGAATTTGCACACCGAGCCGGTGGTTATTGGGGTACTTGTTATTGCTGGCTTATTAGCTTTTTTTGTTCTGGAGAAATTCATCCTGTGGCGGCACGATCACCGGGTTCAGAACCATCACCACCAAATTATGCCACTGGGCTATATGAGCCTAGTGGCCGACGGTTTTCACAACTTTATTGATGGCATATTGATTGGAGCTTCCTATTTGGTTAACCCGGAACTGGGAATTGCCACCACACTGGCTGTTTTATTGCACGAAATCCCCCAGGAAATAGGCGACTTTGGAGTGCTTATTCATTCGGGGTTTACGGTTAAAAAAGCATTATGGCTGAATTTCTTAACAGCCTGTATGTCGATCGCCGGTACAGCCTTTGTTTTATTGCTGGGCAATAGCATGAGTAATGTTTATAATTACATTATTCCTTTTGCTGCCGGAGGGTTTATTTATCTTGCCGGATGTGACCTGATACCTGAGCTAAAAAAAGAAAACAGCGCTAAACAATCTTTAGTACAACTGTGTTGTATTCTATCGGGTATGATGCTCTTGTATGGCTTAGGATTTCTGGAAGTATAATTTAATAATTAATTAAATGTTTTTGGTGCGATTGAATGAAAAGTGAGAAAAAACATATTATAGTCCTTGTGGTGCTGCATATCTTGATATTGCTGTTCCCGCTGGGTGCAAAAATTTCTCACCATCATGCAGTTGAGTCCAATTGTTGTGAGCACAATCATGCTACTTACTTAATCAAACAATTCGAGCATTGCCTGGTTTGTGACTTTGAATTTTTACCTTTCGAGTCGTCCAAACCATCTAAAATACAACAGATTATTTTTGCTAATTACGAATTCCTTATCTCACCTGGTGATAAACCTTTCATTGAGTTATTTAATTATTCTTCGTTAAGAGGCCCTCCTGTAGCCTGAATCATCCAAAGTTTATTTACCTGCTGTAACTCGCGACAGCCCTTTTAGTATTCATTGATTTTTTTGAAATGAAAGTCTTTTTTATATCCGTGTGGATATTACTTGCTATCCAGGTAAGTGTATCTGCGCAGAAGAATAATATATTACATGGTTTGGTATTCGATCCTTTGGGCTTGCCCATTCCCGGAGCTTCTGTTTATCTGCCTTCCAATAAGGCTGGTACCCTAACAAACGTAACAGGGAATTATTCCATAACGGTTACAAGTCCTGGGAATTACATTGTTGAAGTTTCCTTTATCGGTTATAAGCCGTTTAAAGATACATTGCTTGTAAATGGCAGTACCCTTTGTAATGTCCGTTTAAATCCCGATGTGGTGACACTCTCGGAAGTAATTGTAAGAGAAAATTACGAAAGCTCCTGGAATAAAAAAGAAGCAATAAACATTGAAATTGTTAAGAGCGATTTTATAATGCAGAATAACGCCGGTAACCTGATTAAAACCATTGAAAAGCTTCCCGGAGTGTACTCCATGGATATTGGTTCGGGTTTTTCCAAGCCTGTTATTCGCGGGATGGGTTTTAACCGTGTTGCCGTATCGGAGAATGGCATTAAGCAGGAAGGTCAGCAATGGGGAGCCGACCACGGATTGGAAATTGACCAGTTTAATGTAGGTCGGATGGAGATATATAAAGGCCCTATGAGCCTGCAATATGGGAGCGATGCCATTGGCGGGGTACTTGAGGTTTCACCCGAGGCGCAACCAAAAAACAATAAAGTTATTGCCGATGTGTCGACTATTTACCGGAGTAATAACAACCTGTTTGGAGTTTCGGCGATGGCAGGGATTAAACGAAACGGATGGTACTTTAAAACCAGGTATACAGAACAACATTTCGGTGATTACAAAGTCCCAACCGATACTATTGATTACCTTACCTGGAAACTTCCTGTTTATAAAAGGAAATTAAAAGAATACAGCAGGTGTTGAGCGGGATATTGCTTCTACATTGGGGTATACTGCTCAGAATTTTTCAACAGCTTTCACCTTTACAAATGTTTACCAGAAAACAGGGTTCTTCCCTGGTTCGCATGGCATACCCGACTTACAGCGGCTGAACGACGATGGAAACTCCCGAAACGTTGAGTTTCCGTTAAGCAATGTGAATCACCTGAAAGTTATAAACAACACCGAAGTAAAGTTTGGCAGATGGAATCTCAAAGCCGACCTCGCCTGGCAAAACAATCACC
>JAAUTT010000414.1 GCA_012031335.1 Bacteroidales bacterium
ATTAGACGAGGAGCGGAACCGGTACCTGACAATACCGGATAATTGTTTCATCATCTCCTCCGTTTCGGATAGCAGCGAATCATCTATCCTGCAGTGTAAAATTGCCATACGGATCACAGCCAGCTGATCCCTCACTTTTTCGGCCGTCCATTCCGGATAACGATTCAATAACTCCTGAATAAGCGTATCGGCGCCTGATTTTTTCAGATGCTGCCGGTAATAATATACAGGAATGGCAAATGCTCCTTCGGGTGTGTGTATCTTTTTACCTTTATACCTCACCCTTCGCAGGCAAGCCAGGTTATGCGCCTTGGCTCCATAGGCCGCTGCATGTATCTTCCGTAAGCTTTTGAGGGGTTGCAGTTGGCGGGTTATAGTATCGATCGGCAGTGTTCTGATCCTTTGCTTTCGCCGGCGACATCGATTATGTGCGCAGCCGGGGTTACGGAAAAGGAATCGGAGGTAACCGATAACCGGATATGCCGCGACTGTAACGATTGCAGATAGCTGAGTTGCTCCGTATCTCTTATCACAACCAGAGGTGTCTTTCTGTTCTGTGAGAGGATGGAGATATGGCTCAGGGGTGTCTGAAAACAGGTGGTGATAATGCCGCGACACAAAGGTATATCGTTGGAGTTACCCCGGATGAGCAGGATAGCGTTTCGAACATCGCCGCAAAAGGACAACGAATCGGCATCGGCTATCACCAGCCGGCCGGTAGCGGTACCCGGCTGTATCACCTGTGTTTTCTGACCGGCATAAAGGTCGTTCATGGTGATAACCGGTACCTTCCACAATTGGGTACCGATCAGGGCTGGTGTGCTTAACTGCAAAAACAGATGTGCCGTATCGAAAAAGTGTTCGCGTACTACCTGGTACATGTTTTCGGCTATAACCGAATCCAGGTCGTCGGCGGGCGAAAACTCCAGGGTATACAGCTGCGCTTCGGAGAAAAAATTGAGGGTTGCCAGGATATAACTTCTGCCCGGATGGGCGGAATAGTTATACCGGTTAAAATCGGGCAGATCGCCTGCGCCGAAGATATCTCTGCAAAAGTTATAATGCAGGGGATATCTTTTGGATTGGATAAAATACAGTTTTTCGTCTGCGAGCCGATACACCAGTTTAACGGCTTTAACCCCCGAAAAAGCACGTGAGAGTGGATTGCCAGCCAGGGAATCGAAAGCAGAAGCCGATTCCAGGTCGAAACAATAAGGCTCATGCTGTGCATAAACCAGGGTGTGGAAAAGAAACAGGAGACAAAAAACGGTAATACGTTTCAGCATACGAATCATTTTTAAGCTATGATGCATACGAAAACGGAATCCCTTAAGATGATAAATAAAAAAGAAATTTTTGTATCACATGCACATCTGCCGGCAAGTGATGGTAAGATTGCTGTCAGTTTTGAAAAGTTAGTTTCAGAAGTACATGGCATTGCCTCCGAGGATTTCCTTCTGTATGCCGTATTTCGGAAAGACTCATGAATTTGCTTAATCGGCCTACCAGACTTTTGACTTTTGTTTCGGACAGTTCAATCCGGAGATTCAGCGATTTACTGGTTACGGAATCAAAAGCCACAATGGCGCCATACATATTGATGATATCTTCCATTTCGCCAAAGTCCGAAAATCTGTTTTTCTGGCTTTTCCCCGTTAAAACATATTGATTCATATTGCTGCTAACATTTTGCTATAAACTTATTCAAAATACCCATACCATCTGCACCCCCACCGGTGGTGATTTACAGCAAGCATTACCTTTTTTACATCAACAGCGGAATCGGGAAGAAAGAGATACGGCGTAGCGCGGGACAAAGAGCCTGATTCACGAATTTGACAGAATTCAGATGGGGGTGGATTGCCGGAATGCATCTCTGAGGTCAGGAATATGGAAGCTGCCTGCAGATTGTTGGTGAAGTTGGAATAGAAAATCGACAGGTTCCGCTTTTCGAAAGGGGTAAAGCCGAGTTTATTCAATTTAACTTACCCAGTTTTGGAGATAGTTTTTCAGTTAACTGAGTCAAAAACCTGCGGATAAAATTTAAATTTAACCGAAAATTCCTTAGCCTTTTCAAAGCCCAACCAAAACCCTGAGCAAATTGCCCGCGATAATATCATAAACAGATAAAAAGGATGAGGATGATGCAAATTGAATAATGCGAATTTAATGAGGTATTAGCAACGTAAAAATTTAGAATATGGCAAATACTTATCATCAAGTTTACATACAATGTGTTTTTGCTGTTAAGTACAGGGATGCATTAATCGATAGAACCTGGCGACCGACATTGCTTGGCGTCATTGGAAACCTGATAAATGAAACTGGCTGTAAAACACTAATTGTTAATGGAATAGAAGATCATGTACATTGTTTTTTGGGATTGAAGCCCGCAGTGTCTATCTCGGAATTAATGAAAACAGTAAAAGCGAAATCGTCGAAGTATATTAACGATCATCAGTTAACAAGGATCCGATTTGAATGGCAGGAAGGATTTGGAGTATTTTCTTATAGCCAGTCTCATATCGATAATGTTTTTCAATATATTGCCAATCAGGAAGAACATCACAAGAAACAAACTTTCAGGGCTGAGTACCTGGACTTTTTGGAAAAGTTTAATGTGCCTTATGATGAACGGTATGTTTTTAAGGAGTTAATATAATTAGGCACCAAAATGTTCCGAGCCTACGGCTCTTTTTTCAAAACTGTATCATCTTTATCGCTGGATTGAAATCCAGCGCAACAATATACATCGAGCCTCCGGCTCTTAACAAAAGAAGATGAGGATTAACCAGTCCTATATAGCAGTTAAGTACAATTCAGTCCCATAGGGACGTTTGGCACTGTCTAATCCCACAGAGAATATTGCATTATCCAGTCCCGTAGGGACGACCTATTTTGTAACAATGGATTTTAATCCGTTGCCTTGCTAAAAAACTAAAACCAGATATATGAGTTCCGTAGGAACGATACATATATGAAAAAAATTCGACATGATGCCATACGCATATAAAATTCAGGACTTCTGCTGGCAATATTTTAAGTATACTGCAAGAACATCTAATAACGTTAATTACTATGTATTTGTAATAATGAAGACCTGTTATGATACCCTGCGCGATTTTAGTGCAAAAAGCGTAAATTAGCTTCGTGCCTGAAAATATTAATTTACGGAATGCATTTGTATGAAACAATTTTTTGAAAAAGCTCTTAACAAGTTTATTAATGTAGTTGAGAAGGGTGGCAATGCACTTCCCCATCCGGCGGCTTTTGTTTGCAATCATTGGGCTGCTAACTCTCATTGTTTCTGCGGTTGGATATTTTCTGGGATGGCAGGGAGTGAATCCTGCTACAGGCAAATCTGTCGAAGTAATTAATCTCTTAACAGTTGAAGGTTTGCATAGGATATTACTCGAAATGGTTGACAATTATTCTGGTTTTGCTCCACTGGGTATTGTTATGGTGGCCATGCTTGGAATTGGTATTGCCGAAAGTAGCGGTTTGGTAAAAGCAGCCATCAATGTATTAATGATAAAAACTCCAAAAAAGTGGGTTACTTTTATTATAGTTTTTACCGGTATTATGTCCAATGCGGCTTCCGATCTTGGTTATTTGCTTATAATTCCACTTGCAGGGGTAATTTTTCACTCACTGGGCCGGAATCCTATCGCTGGTATGTCGGCTGCATTTGCGGGTGTGAGTGGTGGTTTCAGTGCAAATCTGATAATAGGCACCATAGACCCGCTTCTTGCTGGTCTTTCTACTGAAGCAGCACGAATTTATCGACCCGGAGTATTACGTAATGCCTACAGCCAATTACTATTTTATGGCAGTTTCCACTTTTGTTATTGCCATGGCAGGAACCTGGGTTACCAATGTTTGGGTTGAACCCCGACTGGGAAAATACACCGGTAGCATCGAAACAGAGCCCGTTAAAACACTATTGCCCGACGAAAGAAGAGGGCTTAAATGGGTTTTATTCGTTTTCATTGGCTGGTTGGTAATATTTGCAGCAGGCCTTATCCCCGATCACGGTTTTTTGCGTGGCAAGGATAATTCTGTACTGCATTCTCCCCTGCTTAAAGGTTTTATTGCTGTACTTTTTCTAGTTTCGGCCACTTGCGGGATTATTTACGGTTATATCACAAAATCCTTTAAAAAGCACGACGATGTTATTCATGGAATGAGCAACAGTTTTAAAAGCCTGGTTTCGTTTCTGGTGCTTGTTTTCTTTGCATCACAATTTGTTGCGTGGTTCAAATGGAGCAATTTAGGACTTATTTTGGCCATAAAAGGAGCCGATTTTCTCCAGACGATGGATCTGGGCCTGATTCCGCTGGTTATTTTGTTTATTGTTTTCAGCGGGTTTATCAACCTGTTCATGGGGAGTGCATCTGCCAAATGGGCAATCTTAGGCCCTGTTTTTATTCCGATTTTTATGTTACTTGGTTACTCTCCCGAACTATCCCAGGCGGTGTTCCGCATTGGCGACAGTGTTACAAATATTATATCGCCCATGATGAGTTTCTTTGCTCTCATAATAGTGTATTATCAAAAATACGATTCAAAGGCTGGTATTGGCACTTTAATAGCAACCATGTTACCATACTCCATTGTGTTTTTTATTTTGTGGACGTTATTAATGATTGTTTGGATTTTAACAGGTTTACCGTTAGGTCCCCGGAGCCGGACTTTATTATGTGAAATAAATCAATCCCCCGTTCGGCTGAGGCTCTGCCCATAGCCGTCAACCTAAGGTATGCCAGGCTATTATGAACGATAGGATATTTCCGACGCGAATTGCCATAAAAAGGAGCTGTAGTGTTATCATCGTCGGAATTTTTGAGACTATAGATGCGGCGCAATGAGCAGTTTTGACTTTTAATATTGATATCGTGCGCCTCAAAACTAATCTTGTATCTTCACCCAGGCCTAAATTCCGATAGTATCGGAACTGGGCTATTGATTTTCAATACATAAAACTTCTTAGGTTGACGGCTATGGGCTCAAACTGAATCGATATTCAGACGAAGGCAGAGTCTACGCCTAAGCGAGGGATGTATTTTACTCATTACTCACTACTCGGTACTCACTACTCCCTAATACACATCCTCCTGGTACCTCCTGCTTTTCCTCAAGCTCTGCACAAATTCACGGGCCTGTTCAGGAGTAAGCTGCTTTTGTTCCGAGATGA
>JAAUTT010000415.1 GCA_012031335.1 Bacteroidales bacterium
ACGGCCTCGGAATGCATCAGCAACACGTCAGCATATCTTGTAAATGGTAGTTAATATTCGACTGCTGATCGCCAGTACCCGTTTCGGAGGGATCGACATATTTCCAGGTATGAACCAGTCCTTTATTTACATCGAAATCGGTGCCCCATACTTTAATAACACCTGTTTTTACATCAGTGAACTCCGTTATAATATTCGTTTTTAACCGTTTATCATCCGGGTTAAGCGCAAGCATGTCGTTGTAAAAGCTTTTGGTACCTCCAAATGAGGACCATCCCGAAAACTGTTTGCATACATTCTGATCGCGTATACTTGACATATTTACCCAGTTCGATCCGTTGATATTTGTGTGAAATTCGGCATCGTAAATGTACTCCTTGTTATGTTCGCCAACCTCTTTAAAGTTGTTGGCATAGTCAGCAACCAGGTCGTAAGTTCCCGATTTTATTACATCTTCGCACTTTGCTGCTGCCAGGGCATAATTTTCGGTTTTATTCCATGGGTAACCGGCCATTGTCAGGTAAGTTTTTGCCAGCATTGCCTGTGCTGCACCTTTTGTTGCCCTCCCCACATCTTTTGTTGTATGGGTAACGGGAAGGTTAGCTTCAGCAAACTGGAAATCCTCAATAATCTGAGCAAAAACCAAATCGGTATTCCCAGTATTGGGAAGATTGTAATCGCTCTGTACCGAAGCAGTAGTTAATGGAATATTTTCGAAAATACGAACCAGGTAGAGATACGACAAAGCTCTGCAAAAACGCGCTTCGGCTTCGTACCTTTTTAATTTGGTGGCATCGCCTTTTATCTGTGGTATTTTCTCAACAGCCAGATTAGCACGGAAAATTACCTCATAATAAAAACGCCAAACCAGTTCTATCCCATCTGTTGTAGGTGTCCAGGTATAATTTTCGAATTGAAGTCGATAGGGAACGGTAGAAGTTTGAGCTGAAGAACTCTCGGCCGGGTATTCACCAATCATCAAGGCAGCACGGTGAAAAGAGTTATCGCCATTTTCGCCCGATACAAACCTGCTGTAAATAGCGCTTATGGCTGCATCGGCATCAGCTTCGGTATTATAAAAATTATTTGGCGACAGGAAATCTTGCACGTCTTCCTCGAGAAATTTATCGAAGCAGGAAGTCAGACTCAAACCCAAAACCAATGTAAATAAAAGCTTATATATTGTTTTCATATCCTTCTAAATTATAAGTCTTTAATAATTAAAATGCTACGTTAACACCCAACAAAAAGACGCGACTTGTTGGATAAGAGTTCCAGTCAACGCCTAACTGCAAGTTACTTTGACCACGGCTGTTAACTTCAGGATCAAATCCGGAGTAATTGGTAAGGGTAACAAGATTTTGTGCACTTACATAAACCCTCATCGATTCAATAACTTTCTTCACCGGGAAACGGTATCCAAGTACCAGATTTTTTAGCCGGACATACGAACCATCTTCAATCATCCACGAAGAAAGAATAAGGTTAGCATGCGGAGCTGTTCTGGGTGCCGGGATATCAGTATTTGTATTCTGTGGAGTCCAGTAATTTAACATTGAACTACGCTGCGATGCAAAAGGAGAAACCTGTGCATTTTCGCCCCGTCCCATATTTAAGATGTCGTTACCATAGCTACCGTTTATAAACACACTCAGGTCGAAATTCCTGTATGTGAAATTATTGGTCCAGCTAAAAATGAAATCGGGGTTAGGATCTCCAATAATAGCCCAGTCGTTCCTGTCAATTTTGCCATCTTCATTCAGGTCTTTAAATTTAGGAGAACCTAACCTATCTGTAGTAAGTGATTTAGGATGTTTGGCAACTGTTTCGCCATTGGCATTCACAATTGTTGCATCGAGCATTTCCTGATTCTGGAAAACGCCATCGTAAATATAATATTTCCAAACACCTACAGGATAGCCTTCTTCCATCCAGCTTCCGTCGAGTTTAAGGTGACCTGAGAGATTTGCTGTTCTGCTGGGTGTAATTCCCGGTAAGCTAACAATATTGTTCCTGTTCATGGAATACATCACATTTGTATTCCAGGTGAAAGCGCCCTTATTTTCGCCAACAATCAGGTCGTAACTTACACCGGCTTCGATACCCCAGTTTTCGAGCGATCCATGATTTTTAAATATTGAACCGAAACCCGAAGTAAGCGGAATGGTAACATTCCAGAGCAGATTTTCAGTTTGTTTCTTATAATAATCGAAAGTAAAATTCAGACGATTACTAAAGAATCCGAAAATCGGT
This sequence comes from Bacteroidales bacterium, assembly GCA_012031335.1. The sequence goes on from JAAUTT010000415.1 coordinate 2,254, forward strand.
TCCGATATCGAGCGTAGAAGTAGTTTCCCACTTCAGGTCGGCATTGGGAATTTTGTTAGGGCAAAACCGACTGATTTAGCTCCGCTGAAGTTATACGAAAACTGTCCTAAACTTGCCAGAGAAGCGTAGTTCGAAAAGCCCTGGTTTCCTGTTGTACCATAACTGGCACGAATTTTCAGGTTGTTCAGCCACGATACATTTTTCATAAAAGACTCTTCCGAAACCCGCCAAGCTGCAGCAACGGAAGGAAAGAATCCCCATTTATTATTCACACCAAACTTGGAAGACCCGTCGGCCCTGCCTGTAAACGTTAATAAATAGCGACTTCCGAAACTATAATTTAAACGTCCCAGCCACGATACCTGTGTAGAGGAATTTGATCCTGAAGAAGGAATACCCACCACAAGAGAGGCAGAACCGGTACTGTTATCTTCCAGAACATCGTTTACAAAGCCGGATACAACAGCTTGGCCGTTAGAGTATTTAAAAGACTGCAAAGTTAAACCACCCACTGCATTAATGGAGTGTTTACCAAATTGAGCCTGGTAGGTGATAAGGTTTTCGTTAAGATACGAAGCCTGACGGTTCCAGCTTTTAGCAGCTATCCCCTTTTGGCTTTGGGCAAAATAGACCGTAGATGGATAATATATATCGCGGAAAGCCGATGAATAATCGGTTCCTCCTCTTACTTCGGCGCCAAGGCCTTTGGCAAGCATACTTAAATCGAATTTGATACTTGCATTTGCCAGCACCCTGTCGATATTCGATTTATCTTTGCCAGTAAAGCGAGAGCATATGGATTTCCTGTTGTAACCCCAAAAGGTGTTTGGTTAAGGGTTGTGTAGGTTCCGTCGTCGTTATAAATAGGCATAGTAGGAGGTACAGCCAGGGCACCGTTGATAACACCGCCACCATTGGCGCCGTCGCTCTCGGAGGTTGTCATGTTGGATAGGGTGCGCGATGCGGTTAAAGATACTCCGGCTTTTATCCAGCTCGATACTTTAGTATCTACATTAGCACGCAGCGAAGCCCTGTCGAAATCGGAATTAAGCACGATACCATCCTGACTGAAATAATTAGCAGTAACAACATACTGAGTCGATTCGGAACCGCCACTCAATCCTATCTGATGACTTTGAGTAGGAGCATCGCGGAAAATTTTGTCCTGCCAGTTAACAGAATTGTCCTTGTAATACGAAGGTTCTTTCCACTTAGGATTAGCACCACCGTATATTGGAGCTAATCCGGCATTTTCTGCCGCAATATTCGACATGGTTGCAAACTCTTCGCCATTCATCATGTCGAGTTTTTTAACAACCTTTTGAGTTCCTGTATATCCCTTCGTATGTAACTTTTGTTTTACCCTGTTTTACCCCGTTTGGTCGTAATCAAAACAACACCATTCGCACCACGTGAGCCATAAATGGCAGCGGCTGATGCATCTTTCAGGATTTCAATTGATTCAATATCATTAGGATTAATAGTAGCCATAGGGTTATTTGCCAAAGAACTGTTGTTATACCCTCCGGCCATACCACCCGCAGCTACCGGGAAACCATCGATAACATACAACGGTTCGTTGCTACTCGACAAGGAGTTCCCACCACGAACACGGATAGAAACCTGCCCACCCGGAGCACCTGAGGTATTTGTAACCTGCACTCCGGCGGCACGACCCTGAATTCCCTGATCCAAGGAGGTCATGGGTAACTTTTTGAATTCTTCTGATTTAATGGCAGAAACCGAGCCGGTTAAATCACTCTTTTTAACAGTTCCATATCCAATTACTATTACTTCGTCCAGGTTCTGAACATCAGGAACAAGCTTTATTTCCACACTCGACTGATTATCAACAACCAAGTGTTCAGTAACATAACCAAGGAATGAAATTACAAGCACCGAACCAGATTTGGGAATGTCCAGATTAAACTTACCATTAATATCGGTAACCGTACCCATGGTGGTACCTTCAATAATAATGTTTGCGCCAACTATTGGTTCGCCTGTAGCACCATCGGTAACTGTTCCGGTAACTTTTTGCTGTTGCAAGGCAGCATCGGGCAAAACAACTATAAAGTTCTTATCTATAACTTTATAGGCGAGTCCGTTTTTACCAAGAATACCATCCAGAATTTCGTCGAGAGAATTGTTATTTACATTAAGAGATACCAACTGATCAAGTTGTTTGTAATCGTTGTTGATAAAAAAATCTTACTTCACTTTTACTTTCAATAAGTTTTAATACGTTACGAACGGTTTGTTCCCTGATTTCCTGCTTAAGCATAATTTGCTGTGAATAGCCTGTTGCAGATATCTGCAAACTAAACACAATACTTAAAAATAGCGATAGTTTCATAATTAGTAGTGTCTTTGAAAAACAACCAAAGAATTGGGCGTAGTTATACCAGCAATGTTTTTTTTTCATAAATTTATAGCGTTAAATTCTAAACTAGGATTTTAACAATCAGCATGAGGAGGAATAGGTTCCAGCTATTTCTCCTTTTTCTTTTTTAGGTGTGAGATTAGTCAGGATGTATTCATATAGTAGTAATTAGTTAGTAGTTAATATTTTATTTAATTAGTAAATTGTCGGAATTTATTCTTTCGTTGATCTTCAATACTTATTTTAATAACATTTTTATTAAAGGAACAAGTAATAGGTGCTGATAATTCCACAGCCCTCATAATCTGCTCAATACTTTCATTCTGAATTTTTCCGGTAAATTTGAAGTTTTTTATTTCTTCAGCATGAAATTCAATTTCAACATTATAGCGTCTTTCCAGGAGGACGGCAAACTTATCCAATGGTTCAGCTTCAACAACCCATGTAGGCTCCTTCCATGAAGTAATGAGTTCAGTAGCTATCTCTTTATCAACCATTATTTGCTTAGCAACAGGTTTTGGATCTATTACAGAATCCCTAATCATCGG
>JAAUTT010000416.1 GCA_012031335.1 Bacteroidales bacterium
TGATGGTTATATTTCTTATAAAACATTGCAGTGGAGTAGCTGTTTCACGCGAGTTGTTACTTATTACCTGCAGATTAAGAATGCGTTTGGCTATACTTCGGCCATTAAAAAAGTCTTTGTTGAGGTAAACCGAAAAGCCTGCTATAAAAAGGAAGATCAGTGTTTCCTGTCCTGGAAACCGGCTATCGTGCGAAATTTCAAAGGATTTTATTAAAGCGTAAATGAATTCAGGTAACATTAAAACAAACATAAAAACCGACATAAAAATATGATCGATTAACATAGCTGCCAATCGTTTCATCTTCGGAAATTTTGGCTGAAAATTCTGGTCAGGGTCGTATAAAGGATTGTTGCCTGTCATTTAATTTCAGGATTTTACTTAATAATTAGGTAAATTTGCCGGATATTCAGAATATTATTTAAAGATAAAATTTTATAGTATAAAAAATCATTTTTTCGGTTTCTTCAGTTAATATTTGAAGAAAACCTGAAACAGATCAATTAATGGAAATTAAGATATTCAGGCATTTGGGAGAACAGGTAGCCGAAATTTCTTCGGAAACGGTTATCATCACTAACACTTTGGATGCACTCGACCTGATGGCTGATTGCCAATATCGGGGAGCGGAGATCATAATTCTTTACGCAAATAATCTGATACCGGCATTTTTTGATTTAAAAACCGGCATTGCCGGAGATATCCTTCAAAAATTTTCTACTTATCGAATGAAACTGGCAATTATCGGTGATTTTTCGAAATACAGCAGCAAAAGTCTTAATGATTTTATATATGAGAGTAATAAGGGAGGGCAAATTCTCTTTGTTGCTTCTCTCAACGAAGCTTTATTAAAAATGAAATAAAATGTAATGGGCTAATGCCATCAGTATTCATAGGTCCTGCCCGGATGCATACAGGTATTTCTCTACAACTTGAATGGGTTTATAAACATCCACAGGTTTCGGTGTTGGTGGCAAAATCAGATACGGCTATTTGATAAGTATTCGGAAGTTTTTGCATTTATATTTATTGTATGGTAAATCCTGGATGTTTCTTTGATAAAGAATTGTGGCAGGAGGTTTATTTGCCGGCACTGACAAAGGGGAGAAGTTGAAAAATTATATCTACGAAATCTCAAGTCCAAGCATGGTAATATCGTCAAATATTACAGGGTTGCCGTCTCGGATGGATTTTAGTTCAATTATATCTTTATGTTTTCGTCAATAGATTTTAAATTACATACACTTTCTTCCAGAAACTTGGTTCCAACATTAACATTGTCACCCTCCAGAAGTTCCACAAGACCATCGGTATAGCACAATATTTTAACTGGTTCCGTAATTTGCAGGGTTCCCTTTACAACATAGGGAATATCGTCGAGCATACCCAGTCCTACACATCCGCTTCTTAGAAAAGTAAGCTGTTCCGATTGAATTAAATAAAGTAAGGGAGGGTTATGGCCTGCATTGATATATTCCAGTTCGCGTGTTTTATTGTTATAACGTCCGATAAAAAAGGTAATGAATTTTTCCCCTTTTGCATTCGAAAGAACTCTTTCGTTGAGCCGCTCAATAAGAAATTTTAAGGGAACATTTTTTGTAAACAACGCTCTGAAAGTGGCCTGGAAATTCGACATCAGCAGTGCTGCCGATATTCCTTTACCCGATACGTCTGCAATACAGAAACCTACTTCTTCTTCATCGAGTTTGATAACATCGTAATAGTCCCCCCCTACTTCGAATGGGATGATAAAACGCTGAGATCATTAAATGCTCGGTATGGGGCAGACTATCCACCTGGGGGATCAGCATTGCCTGCATTTTCCTTGCCAGTTCCATCTCCTTTTTTATGGCGGCTTGCTTAAGGCTTTCCTTAAAAAGGCGAACATTTTCGATGGCTGTTATTATAATATTGGTGAGGGTTTGTATGAAATTAAGGTGCTTAATAACCGGACTAACACCATCCTGTTCCTCCTCAATATCTCCTATAAGTACATAAGCAACAAGTATATTGTTATTGAAAACAGGTATAACAATGTCGTAGGTGACAAGGGCAGGATTGGTGGAAGAAGTAATGAAACTGATATCCTGAAAACATAGCAGATCTCTTTCAACATCAATATTTACAGGAAACGGACTACCATCTTCGCCACACAGAGAATTTAAGAGTTTTTCCCAGCCGTTGTTGTATCTGAAAATTAATATTTTACCAATTTTAAGATTTTCGAGGATGATATCTCTGTACAATACCAAAAGATCACCAACAGGCATATTGGTATTAATTGCTTTGGTAATTTCAAGCAATGCATTGAGCTTAAAATTTATTATTTTCAGCTTCTTTAGCGATGCTTTTTCTATCATGGCAGCAGTATAATAACCTGTTAGAATAATTCCCCAGGGTAATTAATTGCTAAGTTAAGGTATTTTTTGGAAAATATGATTATTTAGCCCTCTCAGAATAAGTCTTATCGCGGGTATCAACCTTTATCTTGTCACCCTGTGTTATAAAAAGAGGTACCTGAATGGTTGCTCCGGTCTCAAGTGTAGCAGGTTTTAAGGCGGTGGATGAGGCTGTATCTCCTCTTAAGCCAGGTTCAGTATAGGTCACTTCTAAAACCACATGTGGCGGTAGTTCGCAGGAAAGCGGGGTTTCGGTATCGGTATGATAAACAACTTCAACATACTGTCCTTCTTTTAGAAACTCGGGTGTATTGATAATTTCTTTGCTTATTGTTATTTGTTCGAAAGTATCCACATGCATCAGGTTATATCCTGATTCGTCGGTATAGAGGAAAGTGTATGGGCGACGCTCTACATTGGCAAGGTCGATTTTTACACCCGAGGTAAAGGTATTGTCTATTACTCTTCCGGTAGTGAGACTTTTCAGTTTGGTGCGCACAAAAGCAGGACCCTTACCCGGTTTAACATGCTGAAACTGAACAATAGTGAATAAATCGTTATTAAACTCAATGCATAAACCATTCTTGAAATCTGCTGTTGTTGCCATTTTTGAAATTTTAATTTCCGGCAAAAATAAACAAATCAATTTATTACCAAAAAATCTTTTTATGGAATGTGGTTGTTTTATATCATGAATACGGGTAATCCTCTGTTAGGAAGCGAAACTATTTTTGAACTTTTGATTTCAGTTCATATTTTATATTTTGATATTCTATCAGGTCGCATTTAAATGATCCTACGATCATTTCGAATTTTACGCTCACCGGAAGCTTATTCTGGTCATCGCTCAACCAGAAAGTCATATCGTCATTTTCCTTAAATATTCGTCCGGGTTCAACAATCGGGACAAACTTCAGACATTGTATCTTTCCTAATTCCGTATCTACTGGTTTCTTTGCCCTTGTATATGATATAAAAAGGAAACAAGCCATCGAATAGGTATCAATAGAACCATATCGCCTATTTTATAGTTGGTAAAATCGTACGCCGAATATAAAAAAAGGCCGAAATCATATCGAGGCAGTTTGTCGGTACTTTAACGAGTCCCTTCCGGTCACTTTTAACAATATTGGCATGCCGGTCGAAAATTACATTTTCGACAAGTTTATAATTTCCTTCGCTTACATTTCGGATAGCTTTATAGGGAAGTGTTGTTTTTACATCAAAATAGCTTTCGAAAATATCTTTAACCCTGAAAATTTTATCGACCAATCCAGTGGTTTTACCCACCACAACAGCGTGAAAAACATCCTTGTTTTCGTATTTTTCCTGTTTCAGCGAGATAGTTGCCGTACCTCCGTTTATAAAGCCATAATGAAGCTTATATTTCAGAAATTCTCCATCTCTGAATGGCGGTATTCCCGACACGGGTGGAATTGAATCTCCCAATACCGAGGGTAGAAAACATAAGAAACAAAAAATGAGACTAGTCCTTAACTTCATCATGCTTCATTAAGTTAATTGTTAATTTAAACGGAATGTTCATGCAATTGTTTTAGTTATATCACTTTTTCGTTTTGGCATGGTAGCAACAAAGTCCTTGAGATAAAAGGGTTCGAAGTATGCTACATTTTCAAATTGGTTATGTTGGAAGTATTCGTAAGAAAGGGGTGCCATAAACCTTGCTTCAAGACCAAAATGATCAATAAAGTGTGCATGGCTGTTTTTTATTATTGTCTTGCATTTTTCAGCACCACTGCCAAAAAACACCATTGGGTGGTTAGGGAGTAATGCATCAAAACTATTTTCGTCAATAATGCGGGCTTCAGTTTCAGCAATCATTTTGCCATCCTTTCCAAAAAGGGCAAGATAAACTTCCAAACGAACGGGCATCCAACATTGGGCAAAAGATGGTGTGATCCTGGAATTGTGACCAAAATCCGGATGTTGCTCCCGCAATCCCTGCATCATGCTCTGGAGGGTGTTCACTGCGACGATGGGGTTTTGAGCGCCATAACACAAACCCTTCGCCACGGAAACACCTATCCGAAGTCCTGTATAGGAACCAGGGCCTTTACTAACAGCAATGGCATCCAGATCGTGCAGAGAGATACTTTTGCTCTTAAGCAGATAATCGATCAGAACTGTTAAGGCAGAAGCGTGCGACCGCAGTTCTTCTCCTTCAACCGACCCTATCACTACTCCTTCTTTGGAAAGAGCAACCGAGCAACTTTCGGCGGCGGTTTCTATATTTAAAATCAACGGCATATCTATGAATATAAAGGCTAATGATAGTTACTTCATATCTTCCTTTCCTTTTTACCTTCTTCTTTTTAATGGCTTTGCTTACAAGAATTCCATCCTTTAGCTTTTTACTGATAACGCTGTATGGTCCGGTAATTATTTCTTCTTTATCATTAAACCTTCCTTGATCTCTATAAAATAGCTATCCTGAATGCCGGTAACTACTTCCTTATTAAGAGCTTTACCATCTTTTATAACATACACTACCTCTTTAGGCTTAATCTTTTCTGGATCCGAAATTACAACAGCACTGTCTTTTTTGCTTGAGTCGCGCAACACAGTAACTGCCTGGATAGGTACAGAAAGTACATTAATCGCTTTATTGGTCTGGATGTCTACTGTTGCCGACATGCCGGGACGAAATGGATTGGGATTTTTTTCGGAGGTAATAGCTTTGTAGGAGTCGGCCAGTAAAAGAATACGCACTTCGAAATTGGTAACCTGATCCGTGGTTACTCCTGTTGTTGTTGCCGAATTG
>JAAUTT010000417.1 GCA_012031335.1 Bacteroidales bacterium
CCATCATCGGCATCAGTGAACTGACCTTTAGCGCGCAGCAGATCAATAGCGCTACTTACAGTACCCTAGAAGTCTTTTCTTCCACTCGCCGTGGCTTACCTTGCGATCACCTTACCAATTAGTCTGTGGAGCCGTTGGCTTGAAGGGAGATACCATTATGAAGCTTGAGCTAAAAAACGTTACAAAGAGTTAGCTCTCAAATACCATCCGACAGGGGAGGAAGTACCGAAACGATGCAGCAAATTAACGCTGAGTATCAAAACATCATCAAAAATCCAATTTTTAATTTTTCAGGACAAACAGAGCAACAGCAAAAAGACTTTGTTATCTATCCTGAAATTATTGACCAAATTGTCGGTTATGAAGGGATTATAATTGAATTAATCGGAAATTGGATTTGGATTAGTGGCAATACCTATACTTACAGGCAGCAATTAAAGCAAATTGGCTTCTTTTTTGCGCCCAAAAAAGTAATGTGGTATTATCGCCCCGAAGATTATAAAAGCTCAAAATCAAGCCCGCAAACAATAGAAACAATTAGGGCTAAATATGGCAGTGAAGTTATTGAACGAAAATATTCAAAAATGGAACTTGAAAAATAGTTACAAAAAGGGCTCGGAGCTGAACCCGAGCCTTTACAAAAACTCAAAAACTTGGGGTTGTCATTCCCCTTCGACCGTTGCTTGTGCAACTGCTGTCATCACGCTTCCGGCGACAGTAAGATAACCGGCCACCGTGACAATTGTGGCGGGTAAAGTTACAGGAGCAGCAATGATTGCACCACCAACGGCAGCCAAGCATAAACCAACTGTCCTGATAGTTTTGAAGAATTTCGACGTTGGAGCAATCAATCGCTCCATTAATGTTAATTTCTTAGTTGCCATGTTCTTTATTGTTAAAAATGAATGTTTCGATATGGTTTATCCGCTTTTCAAGAAACTCGATTCGTTGGTTCATCAAATCGTTGATTCCCCTGAATTCGGTTTTAATAATTGATGTGGTGGTTTTCACTTCGCCCAGGTCTTTTTCGACATGCTTAAAATCCCTATGCAATTGTTTTACAAAGAAAGCCACCAGTGAAAGTAGCAACGAGATTATAATCCCGAAAAGTTGAAACTCGTTCATGATTAAGCAGTCTCAATAATCGACAAAGCGTTGTATGAGCCGTTTTTCATAGGGTACTGAATCCCATTTACCAATTGAAAGAACTCCACTTTCAACAAGAACAACCTTGTTCCGGTTCCGGCAGCTACTGCCGTAGGAGTTAATGTTACAGCCGTTGAAGGTGCATTGTTGGCAAGATTGAGCACATTGGTTAACCTTACATCGGCAACTCCGGTTGCAAAATTTATATTTGCCATTGCACCGGAAAGACTTACATGCGTTGCTCCAGCCGGAAAGGCAATGTCTGTTAACGGAACTAATCCGGCAATGGTTATTACTCCTGTTGCAGGTGCCACTGCAAAGGGTTTGTAAAGTACCGTTCCCAAAATAGCATTGATATTAAAATTGAAGCCTTTTAGCAAGGTTCGGCCATTAACCGTACCGATGCCAACAGCAGGTTTTCGCTGTCCTCTTGGACTGGTAACATCCATTTTCATCACATCGTGCATCAAGGTTGTTACCCTAGATGTTACAAGCGAGTCAGAAGCTGTCATCATAAGCGACCGCAGAGAGTCACGTAATAATTTCCCCGAAGTACCAGCAGCTCCAAACTCAGCATTATTTTCCCGGGTACGGGCAAAATTAGGGTCATTGGCGATTTTAGCAGCCGATATGCTGCTTTTTTCTTTGACGAGGTATTGCCCGTCTTTTTTATAGAAGGTCATTCCACCAACTGTACCTTCTATTTTGATAATTCCTTTTTGATTTGCCATGATTAAAAATTTTAGCGTTCAACAAATGATTTACAACACAATCTTATGCTATAATCGAAGCAAATACTATATACAGAGGCTTATACGTCCAGTTTTGACCCAAAAGGGAAGTTTATCCGGTGCAAAATTGTTTGTATCTTCGTATCAAAGTATGGTTAAAGCCATATCAAAGTCATACTAAAGCTATGGCAACCATACGAGTAATTTTAAACTGTAGCATGCGAACAGGGTTGTAATTTATCCCAAAGATGTGCAACGGATTACAGGCAAAAGCGAGAAATACGGAAGGAGACTACTGGTGCAGATAAAAGCCAAGTTTGAGAAAGAACCGCACCAGTTTGTTTCGATAATCGAATTTTGCCAGTTTACCGGACTTGCACCAGAACTTGTAAACAAGTTATGAATGATTAAAACGGCTGGCGAAGCAGTACAAATCACAACAAAAAATATGGCTAAAACCCATAAAATTTATAGCATTTTGACTTTGTTTGTATCAGAAAATCATTGCTTTTTCATATATTTGCAATGGAAACGGAGTTCATCAAAAAAGCACGTCCTTACTCAAAACAAATGTGAACTAATAGTGAACCCGCTGAAATTGTTCTTCGTAAAATACTGATAAAAAGATATTTGCAGACATGGGGTATCGTCCTGGTACCCCGACAAAAAAGGAGGCCATTCGCCTCCTTTTTTCATTGTATGAGTTATTACGTTTATATATTAAGAAGCTTAAAGACAACAAATATTACATTGGTTCTACTTCCGATGTACAAGCCCGCCTATCCTATCACAATTCCGGGAGGCAGAAATCAACCAAAAACAGGATTCCTTTTGAACTGGTATATGCTGAAACTTTACCTGATAAATCATCGGCCTTGATCCGGGAGAAACAAATAAAAAGCTATAAGGGTGGACAAGCCTTTAAACGTCTGATTGGGGTGTAGCCCCGCCAATGGGCGGGGTGCCTGGTTTGGGACCAGGAGGTCGTCGGTTCGAGTCCGGCCACCCCGACAATTTGGGTTTCAACCCAAAACAAAAGCTCGTAAATCTTATGGTTTACGGGCTTTTTGTTTTTTCTGATACAAAATCGAAACAATTATTTTCAACCAAAATGTGACCTATTCGGATACCAAAATTAAATTTTACTTTTGGGTCACCGAATAGCACATAAGTAATTTATTTACAATTGATTGAATAATATTATTTAGGTGTTTTTGATAGGTTTAGGCGGTCATTTTCGGATGGTAAAGTGACCGGATTTTTAAAATGAATTAATAGCAACTAAATCGTATTTTGTATGACAACAACAAACACGTTCGGAATCATCTTTTACATCAAAAGACAAAAAGAAAAAAAAGGCAAAGCTCCCATCTATGCTCGAATTACCGTTGATGGAAAAAGAGTTGAAGTCTCAATCAAAAGGGACATTGACGTAGATAATTGGAGTAAGGGCAAAGGTATGGCTAAAGGTAAAGGCGAAGAAATAAAAGCCCTGAATACTTACCTCGAACAAATCCGTAGCCGAATGGTAGAATGCTACCAGCATCTTCAACTCAAAAAACAACTGATTACTGCGGAGGGTGTCAAAAACAAATATCTGGGTATTGAAGAAAAGGAACATTCACTCATGAGCCTGTTTGACTATCACAATGAGCAAATGAAAAATGTCCTGGAATGGGGTACTATGAAAAACTACTACACCACTAGAACCTATTTCCAATTATACATCAAGGAAGTTCTTCACACTTCTGATTTATTCCTTTCTCAACTGAGCTATAAGTTTATAGTTGGGTACGAAAAATTCATGAAGGAATATAAGCCGCTCCAACCTAAAAAACCATGCGGGCAAAACACGGTAATGAAGCATATCGAGAGGCTCAGAAAAGTGGTAAACCTTGCCATCAAAAACGAGTGGCTTGATAGAGACCCATTCCAAAAGTTTCAGCCTAATTTCTTGAAAACAAACAGACAATATCTTTCGGCAGACGAGCTTGCTGCAATTGAACAAAAAGAGTTTAAATCCCTGCGTTTACAACATGCTAAAGATATGTTTGTTTTCAGTTGTTATACCGGATTAGCCTACATTGACGTTTATGAACTTACCCCTCAAAATATGGCCCTTGGCATTGATGGTGAATACTGGATTAATACCTGCCGTCATAAAACTGATATTCCGTTACGAGTACCACTGTTACCTCAAGCTATGGCGATTGTTGAGAAATATAAAAACAATCCGAGGGTTATAGAAACAGGCAGGTTGTTGCCAGTCTATGCAAATCAAATCCTTAACAACTATCTGAAAGAAATTGCAGATTTCTGTGGTATCGAAAAGCCATTATCCTTCCATATTGCCCGCCATACATTTGCAACTACAGTAACTCTTACCAATGGGGTTCCAATTGAAACCGTGTCAAAATTATTAGGGCATACCAGTATCAAAACAACCCAGATTTATGCAAAAGTTATTGAGCAAAAGGTTTGTGAGGATATGAGTGACCTTCGTAGTAGACTGGCGAATAAAACTACCACACCACCCAAAGCGTTGGCGATAAAATAAACTTATCGCTAAATGTAACGTTTTCAGGGCATTGACGTTTTAATGATAATTGATATGTTATTGCTAACTCAAACAATCTAAATACGTATACTAAATAAAGGGTACGGAAACTTGAGCAGTCTATCATTACATGAAATTTATCAATGTCTGATGGGAAAAATCTTTCATTGCAGTATGAACTGAAAGTACTTGATGAACTTGTGCTGAAAAGATAAACCCGGAGCGAAACCCAATACCAGACCAATTGGGTTCGCTGATGGGTTGCATAGATATTGCCAAATCCCAAAAGGAAATTATCAAAAAGAAAATGGTCGGAACGGCCTATTCATTCTCGGAAGAAAGACACACCGCTACATATATCCATAATCATCAGGCCAGATTAAGCCATTTAATAGAAAGGCTGTTTAATTATCTTGATGAAGATATAGTTAAAAAATCTACCGACTATACAATTAGTCATAGACCAAATGATTAGTCATGTTGTTGCTTTGATGCGATTCCTGGCAGATACGTTTTAAGGATTATTTTAATTATGATGCCGAATCGACCGTTTCATTTAAAAGAACTGCATCGGCTCATTTCAAAGAGCAATTAACGAAACTTAAATCTCTTATAACAGGAACTCCCCCCACAGTGCTGGAAGTTGCCCTTGCCCCCATTAAAGAATTTACACATCATCCGTCAGCAAAGCCTGTAACATTTCGAAAACTAATGTATTTCGATTCAATGATAAAAACTCTC
>JAAUTT010000418.1 GCA_012031335.1 Bacteroidales bacterium
GCTTGGGAAAATCCCTCAAACAGTTAAGAAATTCACGACCAACTTAAAGAGAAAAAGATACCGGGTATACCACAACTTTAAAGATTATGCAGGTTATGGCAACCAAAGGTTTTTTAAAACGCAACCTCGATAACAAAAGTCATCTATATTACCCTGCCCTTGAAAAGGGAAAACTCAGAATCGAATTCTAGATTCGGTTTTAGATACTGCTTTGGAGGATCAGCTGCCAGTCTTGTATTGCAGGTTCTTGGGAATCACAAAGCCTCTCCCGAGGAGATAAATAAGATAAAAGCTTTAATTGACGAATTAGAAAATAAAAAATAAAAATGGATAAAATCTATTCTTTTGCTCCACGCGAATTGATAGAGGCTTTGGGATGGACATTATTTCATTCTCTCTGGCAGGGAATTCTCATTGCTATTATCTTGGGTATCATATTGCTAGCATTAATAAAATTCAGCGCTCAAAGCCGCTATATCATCACAATGATTACCCTGGCACTTTTTATTACGTGTTCTTCCATAACCTTTATTAATGAATATAAAAATGCCCGAGAAAGAACATTGGTAAGACAATCGATTCTTTCCGATCCCTCCATTGTTATTCAGCACTTCCGTGCTCAGCTTAAGGAAAATAAAATTAAGGAAAGCGAAGCTTCAGCAACAGTTTTCAAATTAAAGTGGATTTTATTTAAAACCAGTTTTCAAAATTACTTTTCCTTACATTATCTCCGTTTGGATCGCAGGAATTTTATTTTTGATGTTTAGATTTATAGGTGGATTAATAACAGTTAACCGACTTAAATACCGTCAAACCATACCTTTAGAAGATGAATGGCTGGAGAAAATAAACTGTTATATTGAAAGACTTAAAATAAGAAGGGAGATTGTTGTTTTACAATCATTTCTGATAGAAATTCCGGCAACTCTCGGATTCTTAAAACCGGTTATACTTCTGCCCGTAAGTTTATTCAGCGGGTTAAGCACATCTCAGATCGAAAGTATTATCGCCCACGAACTGGCACATATTCAACGGCGCGATTATCTGCTCAATATTTTTCAATCCGTCATTGAAATCTTGTTCTTTTACCATCCTGCTGTATGGTGGATATCGTCGGTTGCCCGTACCGAAAGAGAAAACTGCTGCGACGATATTGCGGTAGAAATAACGGGTGATAAAATTAGTTATGCCAAGGCTCTGGCAAATATCCGAACCGAATCGCCTGAGTCCTCTTATGCAATGGCATTTTCGGGAAATAAAAACAAACTTTTCAAACGTGTAAAACGCCTATTAAACCCACATCCCATGAAAACAAATTTTAAAGAAGGTTTTATCACCTCATGTATTCTCTTTACGGGAATCATTCTTCTTACGATAGGAGCAACCGCATCGGTTAATGAGTTTAATATTGCTCCTACATCCAAGGATACTACCAAAAAGGAACTTAAAAATGTTGAACCTTTTACCAAAAATGAACTTACTGTTAAGGAGAAGGAAAAAATTAAAAAGGAAAATAAAGAAATGTTCCAGGAATTGAATAATCTTGGGAATCTGTCGGAAAACCTGGAAAAAGAGCTTGAGGTAGCATTTGGAGATCTGGATGAATTAAGCACCAACGAAGTTTTAAAAGGAATAAAAGGTGCAATGAAGGAAATGGATTTGAACTTGATTGTAAATGAGGCTTTAAAAGGAGCAAAAGCTGCTTTGAATAATATGGATATTAATACAATAGTGAAAGAAAGTATCCAAAATGAGCAAAATGAACAGCAAAATGAAATAATAATAGCCCAGGAAGCTGTTAAAGGTGCACAGGCCGCCTTAGAAGAAATGGACTTAAACCTTATTGTTAACGAAGCCTTAAAAGGAGTGGAAGGTGCACTTAAAGAAATGGATCTGGATAATATTGTTGAGAAATCATTAGAAAATGAATTAAAAGAAAACACAACAACTGAGGAAAAGGAAAATAAAATATTTTACCTGAAATAAAAAAAAGGAACCGAGTCATGGAATAATTATCGCAACCAAAACAAACAAACCCTTCCGGATCTTTCAAATATTTCCTTATCGGAACTTAATCTCGAGGGCATAAACCTGGTTAGTATTTCGCTGGCAAACACTTCTATCCGCAATTCAAGTTTCAATAAGGCCGACATGTCATCCATTAATGCATCAAAACTCAATGCACGGGATTCGCAATTTAATAACGCAAATTTTGGCAATGCAAATTTAAAAGGTGCAAAATTTAACGGCAGTTTGCTTAAAAGTACCAATTTCAGGAATGCGAATTTACAATGGGTTACCTTCTCAAATTGCGATTTGAGTAATTCCGATTTCAGAAAGGCTAATTTACGGGGAACAATTTTCACTGAGGTACAACTCGATAACTGCGAATTTAAAGGTGCAATTGCCAATAAAAATACCAGCTTTCCCGAAGGTTTTAAAATTGCAGGAAAAGGTATAATCATGGAATAAAAATTCATATACTAAACACATCCTATTAACTGAATAATAAGTCAGTATGAGGAAAATATACTTCCTGGTACTGACTTAATTTTTTTGCCTGCGCAACAAACCTGTCAATTGATTTATTTCCAACTACTGATAAACCAGATTCTGCGTTATCCAATGGTTTTATAACGGGGTAAAATGCGGTAAACTGAAAAAGAATTTACCAAAAACATGAAAAAGCAGATAAAAATCATGTTTTTACCCACCGGTGATCATTATAAAGCACCCTATATTTGAGGCCATAAACCTTATAAATATATCCGTAAAATGAGAAGATTAACAATGAAGTGCCTGATGGCCCTTGCTGTACTTTTGGCAGGCATGCAGGTTTTAAAAGCACAGGATGGAGGATGTGACCAACCCGTTGAACCAGGATTATTCGATATGGGAAAAATGTGGACATTCGATTATCCTCCTGCAGATTATTTCAGTTCCACCTATAATTTCAAACCCGATCAAAAATGGTTCGAAAATGCCAGATTATCAGCATTACGTTTTGGAAATGGCTGTTCTGCATCGTTTGTTTCTCCCGATGGATTAGTGATGACAAACCACCATTGTGCACGTGGATCAGGCTTCGAAGTTCAAAAACCTGATGAAAATTTTAATGAGAATGGGTTTTATGCTGAAAAATTAGCAGATGAGCGTAAAGTTGACGGCTTATTTGTTGACCAGCTGTTAAAAATCGAAGATATCACCGAAAGAATTCAGGCTGCTATGGCAAAGGAAACTTCCGATGCTGCTCAGTTAGCTATCCGGGATAAAGAATTCGCAACTATTAAAAAGGAATATGCTGAAAAAGCCGAATGGAAAGGTTTGGAGATTCAAACTTATCAGTTTTATAATGGAGGTAAATTTTCCCTGTATGGATTTAAACGTTACAACGATGTACGTTTAGTTTTTATGCCTGAAGTACATCTTGGTTTCTTTGGCGGCGATTACGATAACTTTACCTATCCGCGCTATGACCTCGATTGCAGCTTTTTTCGTGTTTACGACGAATCAGGAAAACCTTTAAAAACAGAACATTACTTTAAATTTAATGCCAATGGAGCCAGCGAAGGCGAAGCCGTTTTTGTTATTGGTAACCCAGGAACAACCTTGCGTATGTCAACAATTTCCGATCTGGAATTTCGTCGTGATATGCAATTACCTTATTCGCTTAATCTTCTGAAAAAAATATCGTTAATGTACCAGGCTTATAACGAAAAAGCCAAAAGCGACAGCATTATCAATATCATATTCGGGATAGAAAATTCCTGGAAGGCTACCAATGGTGAATATGAAGGCTTAAAAGATCCTTGCACCATGGCCCGTAAAGCCGCATTTGAAGAAAAATTCAAGGCCGATGCTAAAAACAAAGCATCTTTAAGTTCTAACCTGAATGTTTGGGATGAAATTAAAAATACAAACAATGATGTTCGAAAGATTTATGATGAATACAATACCCTTGGAGGTAGCCGTTTCTCCGGTCAATTAATGCAATTTGCACAAGGTGCTGTTACTGTAACACTTCGATCAACCGACCCAATGCGTAAGGAAGCTGGTAAAAAAAGGTTGTCGTCGATGCCATTACCCAAAGAAATGGAATTGGAACAACAAACGCTGGCTATTTATCTGCAGGCCGTGCTTGAAAAACTTGGTCCGAACCATCCCTTTGTATTGGCAGCTCTTGATGGTAAATCACCAGTGGAAGCATCGAAGGATTTAATAAAAGGTACCCGGCTTACAAATCCTCAGTTTCGTAGCGAACTGCTCACCAAAGACTCAGCAGCACTATGGAATGTAATGATCCGTTACTTAATCTGGACCAAAATTTCTGTTCCCCGATATAACGAACTTTCGGTAAGTTACCGTGAATTACAAAGCAAATTATTTGCCTATCGCAGTAAACTAGGTCGCATGCTATTCGATTTATATGGAACCCAGATTCCACCTGATGCAACCTTCAGTCTCCGTATAAACGACGGCGTTGTAAAAGGCTATGAATATAACGGAACTGTTGCACCTCCAAATACAACTTTTTACGGACTTTACGATCGTTATTATTCTTTTAATAAAAAGGTTCCTTTCTATTTGCCCAAAAAATGGGAGAATCCCCCTGCAGAACTACTGAAAACACCTATGAACTTTGTAACAACTAATGATATTATTGGTGGAAATTCAGGAAGCGCTATGGTAAATAAAAACCTCGAGGTTGTTGGTCTGGTATTCGACGGAAATATTGAAAGTCTTCCAGGCAGATACATCTTTATACCCGACAAAAACAGGGCTGTAGGTGTTCATTCGGGAGCTATGCTTGCAGCACTCAAATACATCTATAAAGCTAATCGCCTGCTAAATGAACTAAATGGTAAAAAATAACAAAAAATGAAAATAACGTCATTGCAACCTGATGATAGGTAATTATAAAAAATATCATTTCTTTTGCAATGACGTTAAATATATTCTTAAACATCTTATAAAATCTCATATTCTCAAATAACTGACAACCAAAGCTCTGTAAATGAATTTGATTAAAAGTGTGATGTAATTAACATTTTTTGCTTGAAATTATTTTCTACTTTTGACGACGCTATCAAATTATATAATTATTTGATAATTAATTAAATTACTAATTATTAGCTAGTAGAAATTAACTATTAAAACAGGAAACTTTTTTTAT
>JAAUTT010000419.1 GCA_012031335.1 Bacteroidales bacterium
ATAATATGAAACTTTACCTGGAAGCTGCCGCAAATTTTGAATTGGTATTGCAAAAAGCCGATAGCATTCCGTTTAATCTGAAATATGCAGGTTTGTCGTATTTTAATATGAATGAATATGACAAGGCCAGATTTTTACTGGAAAGAAGCGTTATTTACGATTCAACGGATTACGATCCGTATATTGTTCTGGGACAAAGTTTTGTCTGCAAACCGGAGATTTTGAAAAAGGGTTATCTTACCTTCAAAAATCGGAAAGATTACATTATCCTCCACCCCATAAAACATCGGAAATATTTAAAACTATGGCCGATATTTATAACCAGCAAAAGGATGGACAAAAGCAAGTGAATGCTTTCAACAGGCTTATAAACTCAACCCGAAAGATATAACTCTTGTACTTAAACTGGCTTATCAGTACGATTTTTTGAATCAGAAAGAAAAAGCTGTACCGTTATATACCAAAGTGATTTCAACAGCCGATTCAACTGTTTATATAAATGAGGTTAAAGTAGCTAAAGACAGATTGCAGAAGATACAAGCGAAAAAAAAGTAAACAGAAAAACTTCTACTCCGAAACTTTTTAACCGCATTACATAATCGTTCATGTAATAGCCATTACCAATATCGATATCTTCCACACGGATGATTTCGAATCCTCTATTCTTGTAGAAATCTAATGCAGGATTGTCGCGGTTTACATTCAATAACAGATTCTTATTCCCAGCTTCGGCTGTGCGTTTTATTACTTCATCCATGAGTACTTTACCGGCTCCTTTTCCCTGGAATTCAGGCAGTACATAAATTTTATGCAGCTTTGTATCGGTTGTTTTATTGTAATTGATTTCAAAGGAGGCATAACCGATATAATCTTCATCTTTTAAGGCAAGTATGTATTGATGCCCTTTTTCTTCAACTTGGTCTTTAATGGATTGAACGCTGTACATCCATTCCAGCATATAGGCAATCTGGTCGTTCGAAAGGATATTTCCAAATGTGTGTGGCCAGATTCGGTGTGCTAACGATTGAATTACCGGGAAAAGCGATTCATTCGCATTGGTAGTTACTATCATAAATCTTATTTATAAATCTATCAGCAAAAATAACTGAATTGCTTTCATTTCTTTAATTAAACCTGATAAATTACTGGTTTTCGATATATTTATTTTTGTAAACTTGAAACTTTGAATTAATACAATCATATTTATCTGTGTCATGTTAAATAAACATTTCATAAAAAAAGTGTGGTAATATGGCATCCGAACAATTTAATATTATTTATATGAAACGTGGATTTGCCAGTGATAACAATGCCGGAGTTCACCCGGATATAATGAAAGCCCTTGAAAATGCAAATGTAGGTCATTGCGTCGGATACGGCGATGATCCCTATACTCAGGAAGCAAGAGAGATATTCCGGGACATATTTGGTCCTCAGTCCGATGTATATTTTGTGTTTCTGGGAACCTGGTGCAAACGTGCTAGGTTTAAAAGCAATCACACAATCGTATCATTCTGTTATCTGTTCCGAAACAGCACACATACATGTGGATGAGTGCGGAGCTCCTGAAAAATTTACTGGCTGCAAGTTACTTTCTGTTGAAACGGGAAATGGGAAAATCACCATTCCTGCAGTTGAAAAGTATTTACATGGATTTGGTTTCGAGCACCATTCTCAGCCAAAAGTGATTTCAATTACCCAATCAACTGAGATGGGAACTGTTTATACCGTCGATGAAATTGCTGCTATTTGCACCTTTGCCCATAAACTTGGATTGCTGGTGCATGTGGATGGTGCAAGGATTGCCAATGCCGCAGCATCACTCAATACCGGATTTGCTGAAATGATTCGCGATACTGGTATAGATGTGCTCTCTTTCGGGGGTACAAAAAATGGTATGATGTATGGCGAAGCTATTGTTTTTCTGAAACCTGGTCTTGCTGAAAATTTTAAATACTATCGAAAGCAGGGAATGCAGCTTGCCTCCAAAATGAGGTTCATTTCCGCTCAGTTTCTGGCATATTTTAATAATAATCTATGGTTGCGTAATGCATCGCATGCCAACGATATGGCAAAACTACTTTATGAAAGCGTAAAACAATTCCTCAGATTAAGGTAACACAAGAGGTTCAGTCGAATGGTGTTTTGCAATTCTACCCAAAGAAATAATTCCTCAGTTGCAGGATGAATACTTTTTTTATGTTTGGAATGAATTTACAGGAGAAATACGCTGGATGACATCGTGGGATACCACTGTTGAGGATATTGAGGGATTTGTTAACGCAATTAAGGCTGCTTTAAAGTAGTTTTTTGAACCATTGGAATAGTCTGTTGTTTTTAAAGAAGCAACAAAAATATTTATAAATGGTTAGCCAAAATGCACTTCAGGCTAGAACCATAATAGTTCTTACTTTTTCTTTGGGTTTAATGTCCTCGTGTACTAACGAACCTCAGGGTATTGAGACACTTGACCCTGTTTGTTTCGAAAGTCAGATTTTACCTTTAATTCAGAATAGTTGTGCCACTTCGGGATGTCATGATGCTGGTACAAAAGAAGAAGGTTACGATTTTTCAAATTATGAAAATATCTTAACAGCAGTTCAGCCTGGAAATGCCCGGCAAAGTAAACTATACCAGGTGTTAACAGATGTTTATGGTGAAATGATGCCTCCTCACCAACCTTTATCCATCGACGATCGTAATCTGATCAAAATATGGATTGAACAAGGTGCCGAAAATACAACCTGTGATAATAATCCCGGTGTTCCCGGACAAAATGAAAATGCCGACACTGTTTGTTTTAATCTCGATATTTTGCCCCTTCTTTCTTCTTCATGTGCCACCGCTGGATGTCATGATGCCACAACTGCAGAAGAAGGGTATGTTTTGACAAATTATGCCAATATTATGAAGCTTGTAAAATCCGGAAATCACCAGGATAGCAAGTTGTATAAAGTGCTTATCGACAAGGGAGACGACCGTATGCCTCCGGCACCGGCCAATGCTCTGAACCAGGAACAGATTGCCCGGATTGTTAAATGGATTGATTCAGGTGCCCCTAACAGCAATTGTTCCCTAACCATATGCGATACTTCAGGCACTATTTCGTTCATTTCCCAGGTATGGCCTGTTATTCAGAATAACTGTCTGGGTTGTCATCCGGCAACTGGTTCCGGCAACGGAATTAGTCTGGGCAATTATTCTCAGATAAAAACGGTTGCATCTTTAACACAAAATAGTTACTCCCTCTTATCCGGTGTTATAAATCAAAAATCCGGATTTAAAGCGATGCCTCAATCCGGAAAACTTGACAACTGCAAAATTGCAATCGTCGATAAGTGGATTAGCCAGGGAATGGTTAATAATTAATCCTTTAGCCCTTTAAAATAAAGAGATATGAAATCACTTTTATTTCGGTTCTTAACACTGTCATTCATAATTGTAAGTTCGTTATTAACTTCATGTTATTACGATAGTGAAGAATATCTTTACGGAAAGCCCGGTTCAGAAAATTGTCCTGATACAACTCTTACTACTTTTGCCGGAGGAGTAAAACCCATACTTGAGAATTACTGTTTAAGCTGTCACAGCAATGCTGCATCAGCTTCAATGGGTGGTGGTATTAAACTTCAGGATTACGATGATGTTAAAATAAAAGCATCCAATGGGAGTCTTTTGGGTTCTATAACTCATACAAGTGGATATTCTCCAATGCCAAAAGGGCGTGCTAAATTGGAAGACTGCAACATTACCGTAATTAAAAAATGGATAGATGCCGGAGCTCAGAATAATTAGCTGTTTTTTATCTATTGATTAAATTTATTGAAGCAGACATACTGTTAATTCACAGATGTTAGCCAGACGACTGCCCACATCCAATAAAATCCAGGATTTCAACATAGATTTAATGTTTCAGTTCATGGATATTGGATTCATTTTTAATATTCTTCGTAGTTTTAACCGACAGAATTACTGCTGAACCTATTATTCCCGCCACAATAACGATTATCCGGATTGTCAGATTTTCTAATAATACACCTGCCGAAAGTCCTATCATAACCCACATCATGGTTAATGCTATAATTTTGGATTTCAGTGGCATGGATTTATGTTGCCGGTAATGTTTAATATATTTTCCAAAAATCTGTGTTCCAATATCCAATTGTACAGCCGGTCCGAACTCTTAACGTAACAAGCTGCTGCACCCAATAAAAACACAGTTGTTGGTAAACCAGGTATAAAAATTCCTAAAACACCCAAACCCAATGAAATAGATCCAATTCCTATAAGTAAAAAAC
This sequence comes from Bacteroidales bacterium, assembly GCA_012031335.1. The sequence goes on from JAAUTT010000419.1 coordinate 4,299, forward strand.
GCATCACATTAAATTAACTGTTAATATCAAACATTATTTTGCGAAATAAGTTAACCGGTATTTGATAAAATTATGGTTAATGTAAAAACCCACCCTTATGAATGAACAAAATACCTGTTTGTTTCTTTTTTAATAGTGAATTCTCGATCCAATTTTTGTATTGAAATATAAAATGTTCATGATCTGGTTAAAAACCTTTCAAAATTAACCCTTTATCATGGTATTCCTGCTGACAGAGACCAGGAACCATATGACCTTAAATTAATTTTATACTTATGAATAAATTTTTATACCTGATCTTAATATTCTTTGGCTTAAATAGTTATGTGGTTAAATCTCAGGATCTTGAGAAAATGTTAGATGAGGCAACAGAAGAAGAAATTATCTACACGTCGGCAACATTTAAATCCACGCGTATTGTTACTGGTCATAGTATTGAAAGGATGCCTGAAGGACAACTTGATTTCAGAATTTCGCATCGGTTTGGCCAAATAAACAGCGGGGCATATAATCTTTGGGGGCTCGATCAGGCAAATATTCATCTTTCTTTTGAATATGGAATAACTGATTGGATAATGATAGGGATTGGCAGGGGTACATACGAAAAAACTTTTAACGGATTTACCAAAAGTATCAAATCCTGAAGCAAAGTAAAGGAAAAAGGAATATGCCGGTCTCTTTTTCGTACTTTACAAGTTTGTCAATCAACTCCCTAAAATGGGAAAAACCCGAAACAAAACTCGATTTTTGGAACAGAGCCAGTTACGTGCATCAATTGCTGGTGGCCCGTAAATTTAACGAACGGTTTTCACTCGAAATTAATCCCACTTTTGTCCACCGGAATATGGTTTAACTGAACT
>JAAUTT010000420.1 GCA_012031335.1 Bacteroidales bacterium
AAAAAACTTTGGACCCGATTAAGGAAGGTTATCAGGAAAATGATGGCTGGATGGATATTAAGAAGGTGACGGTTTTTATAGGAAACCAGGGAAGTGGCAAGAGTACGGTGGCAAAGACAATATCTGTTCTTTCTTGGTTGGAAAAGGCAATTAATAGGGGAGACATCAATAGAAATCTGTCTTTTAATGAGTTTGTAAAACACTTCCAATATCAGAAGATACATAATTACTTTTCAAAAAATACTATTATTTCCTATCAAGGCGAAAAATATCATATTCTATACGATGCCACTTTTGACTATCCAGTTATTGAAGCTGTAGATAATGAAAGTTACCTAGTTCCAAAAATAATGTATGTGCCTGCGGAAAGAAGCTTTCTAAGTGCATTAAACAACGCCTTTGAACTAAAAGAACTACCAGGAAATATATTTGATTTTGCTGTTGAACTGAAAAATGCACAAAAACAATTGAGTGGAAAAAATTAAGATTGCCTATTAAAGGATATAGTTATAGTTATAATGAAGATACAGATACATCATTCATTGTAGGAAAAACCTTTCAAATTAATCTTTTAGAGTCATCTAGTGGTTTTCAATCTTTGGTGCCCCTTTATTTGGTTTCACGACGTATTTCCAGTATTGATTTTAATGATGAAGACTATCAGAGAAAAAACCTAAATGTTACTCAATCTATTCGAATGAATACAGAAATTTCAGATCTAATGTTGAATAATAAGATTGGTATTCACGACAAAAATGAAGAAATTGATAAAATAAGAGCCAGGTATTTTAATAAATGTTTTATCAATATTGTTGAAGAGCCTGAATTAAACCTGTATCCTTCATCTCAATGGGAAATACTTAAAAGCCTTATGGAATATAACAATACAGAAGAAAGCAATAAGTTACTGATGACAACTCATAGCCCATATATTATTAATTTTCTAACCTTGGCTGTTAAAGCAAATTCTCTTTATAGTAATATAAATAATGAGTCTAAAAAGAGTAAACTGGAAGAAATCGTACCTTTTTCTTCAACTGTGGATTCAAAAGATTTAGCCATATATGAATTTGATGATAAAGGAAACATAAATAAACTAGGGGATTACAACGGCCTTCCTTCCGATGATAATTTTTTAAATAATATGCTTGCCGAAGGAAATAATCAATTCGGAGCCCTTTTAGATATTGAAGAACAGTTATGAGTATAGATATATCAAAAGCAAACTGCCGGAAAGTGATCAAGGAACCAAAATTGGCATTTGCGACGACAATAACCAAAACATCGCTTATTTCGATTTAGTAAATGAATCTAATTGGATCGCAATGGTAAATAATAGCGAAAACAAAGAAATCGTTTTCACTGCTTTTGATTATTGCATTGATGTTTTCAGGGAAAATGGAGAGATGGACAAACGTTGCGATGTTTTGATGACATTTGAAGAGTCTCTATATTTTATTGAACTTAAAAGTAAAGTGTCTGACTGGCAATCTGAAGGGATTGAACAAATAGAGGTTACAATTAATAATTTTATTAATAAGATACCAGACTATTATTGGAGTTTCAAAAAACGTAAAGCTTATGTGGCTAACAAGAGACACCCAAGCTTTAATGTAACTAAAATAACTGATATGGAAAGATTCCGAGACCAATACCATGTTCGGCTGGATCTCCAAGCTACAATTCTTATAAAATAATCTATGTCTTTCAACGAACTTAACTCTGTAGAACACTTCATCATTCACCAGCTTACCGGGGCGAATTTAAATGATGTTCATGGCAACATGGTCAAAGAAGATGCTGTAACCTACGGAGACGAAGTGAAGTGGAAGTATGTTCAGTCCGATCTGTTGCAGCGGGATATTACAGAGGTAGTTTATTGAAAAGGATCTGAAAGAAGCATTGTGTCTTCTCAATCCGGTAATTGCTGCTTTCCCTGATCGGGCTGAGGAGGTGATTTACAAACTACGCGCCATTTTACTTACTGTCAATAATGTTGGTTTGGTTCGGGCCAATGAAGAATTTTCTCGCTGGCTGCGTAACGAGGTTACACTTCCCATTGGGAAAAACAACGAGCATGTTGCCATCCGGCTGATCGATTTTGAGGTATTAAAAAATAACAGGCTCATATTATCCAACCAGTTTAAGCTTCGGGCAAGGGAAACCAAAATACCCGATATTGTTTTATTTGTGAATGGTATTCCATTGGTGGTTGGCGAGGCCAAAACTCCTGTTCGTCCTGCTGTAAGCTGGCTGGATGGCGCTCACGATATTCATGTGGTTTACGAGAATGCTGTTCCGCAGTTGTTTGTTCCCAATGTATTTTCGTTTGCTACAGAAGGAAAAGAAATCTTTATCGGCGGTGTACGAACTCCATTGGAATTCTGGGCTCCCTGGCGTTTGGAGGATGAAAAAGACGACCTCAGTCACTTTATCGGTCTGCAGGATGTAGCCAAACAACTTACACACCTGCTCAAACCTTCCACGCTCCTCGATATTTTGCAGTACTATACCGTTTATGCCACAAGCAGCAAGAAAAAGAAAATCAAAATTGTTTGCCGGTATCAGCAGTACGAAGGGGCCAATGCCATTATCCAGCGTGTAAAAGAGGGTAAAATTAAAAAAGGATTGATCTGGCACTTTCAGGGATCGGGTAAATCGCTGCTGATGTTGTTTGCCGCTCAAAAGCTGAGAAAACAACAGGAGCTGAATAACCCCACGGTGCTCATCGTGGTCGACAGGGTTGATCTGGACACCCAGATTACCGCAACCTTCAATACAGCTGAGGTTTCCAATATGATCACTACCGATAGTATCAGGGAATTACATAAACCCCTGGAGCAGGATTCGCGAAAGATTATCATTACCATGGTGCATAAGTTCAAAGAGGCGTATGCCGATATGAATAAAAGGGATAATATCATTGTCATGGTAGATGAAGCTCACCGTACACAAGAAGGAGATTTGGGGCGTAAAATGCGTAATGCCCTGCCCAATGCGTTTCTCTTTGGACTAACAGGAACTCCCATAAACAAGGCCGACAAAAATACTTTCTGGGCGTTCGGAGCAAGCGAGGATAGTGGCGGTTACATGAGCCGTTATACTTTTCAGGAAAGTATCCGCGACAAGGCGACATTGCCATTGCATTTCGAACCCCGGTTGCCCGATTATCATATCGACAAGGAAGGGTTGGATGTTGCCTTTAAAGAAATGGCCAACGATTTAAGCGAAGAAGACAGGAACAAACTGAGCCAGAAAGCGGCGAAAATGTCTGTTTTTCTGAAGTCACCCGAACGTGTACGAACAATAGTTGCCGATATTGTGGAGCATTTTAAAACGCATGTTGAACCGGAAGGTTTGAAGGCCATGATTGTTACGCCCGACAGGTATGCCTGCATTCAATATAAGGAAGAACTGGATAAACTTATTCGACCTGAGGCCAGTCAGGTGGTAATCAGCTCTTCGGCCAACGACGATTTTGAATTTAAGGAACGTTGGGCCATGGACAAGGACCAGCAGGAAAAAGTGGTAGAGAAATTTAACGATGCAGATTCTCCCTTGAAATTCCTGATTGTTACCGCTAAACTTTTAACTGGTTTCGATGCGCCCATCTTACAAACCATGTATCTGGACAAATCGTTAAAGGACCATACATTGTTGCAGGCTATTTGCCGGACCAACCGCCTATTCCCTAATAAGACCTTCGGTAGGATTGTGGATTATTTTGGAGTATTCGACGATACAGCCCAGGCATTGGCTTTCGATGAAGAAAGCGTTAAAAAGGTTATTACCAACCTGCAGGAACTGAGAGATTCATTGCCTGCATGGATGGAAAAGTGTTTATCACATTTCCTGTGTATCAATCGCGAAATTTCAGGCTTTGAAGGCTTGCAAGCAGCCCAGGATTGCATTAACACCAATGATAAACGCGATGCTTTTGCAAAAGATTTCAGCAGTCTTACCAAGTTGTGGGAAGCCTTATCGCCCGATCCGGTATTGAATCCATTTGAGAAAGATTACAAATGGTTATCGCAGGTTTATATGTCTGTAAGGCCCACCTCCGACGATAATGGCCGATTGTTATGGCATGCTTTGGGTGCACAAACTACAGCACTCATTCATGAACATATTCATGTTTCCGGTATCAACCACGATATGGAAGAAGTGATTTTAAATGCCGAGGTGATAGACGATCTGATGAACAAGAAAGATCCCCGGCAGGCTCAGAACATTATGAAAATCCTGGTAAGTCGCCTCAATAAACATGGCACCCACCCCATTTTTAAAAAACTCAGTGAACGGTTGGAAGCCTTAAGGGACAAAGCCGAAAGAGGATTGATCAATTCCATTGAGTTTATCAAAGATCTTTGCCAAATTGCCAAAGAAACACTTCAGGCTGAAAAAGAATCTACCCCGAAAGAAGAGCAAAAAACAGCCAAAGCAGCCTTAACGGAACTATTCCTCGAATTAAAGACAGACACCACACCTGTTATCGTAGAACGAATTGTTAACGATATAGATGAAATTGTAAAAATAGTCCGTTTTGATGGCTGGCAAAACTCAACAGTAGGTGAGCGGGAAGTAAAAAGAGAACTCCGTAAAATTCTCTGGACCAAATACCAGATAAAAGACGAAAGTCTGTATAACAGGGCTTATGATTATATCAAGGAGTATTATTGAAAGAACCCAAACCAGACCACATAAAACATTTAATTTTTGTAGCACCTATTTTGGATGCAAACTGTTACAAACAAAAACAAACGACCAAACATTTAAGTTTGTAACCGCTTGAAATTTCTAACGAGATACAGGATTGAACTGGATACCATGATTATGAATCACATAGAAATATGCTTAAATTTCCTCAAATTGATCCAAAATTCTGAAATCAGACTTTTGAACTTAAATCAGAACTCCTTTCCAAAATTGTAAACCTGCACTTCTATAGTCTGTATCCTGGCCTGTTACTTAAAACCTGAAAATTTAAAAGGACTTTTTTCTTATTTTGTTAGTATTCAACCCACCAAAGCCATATTTATAGACTCTAAAAAAAATAGCTTTTTTGGAGAAAATATAAATATATGAAAAGGGACTCACAAGCAACAATGTCAGGAATAATAAATGAATGGAAGGAAAG